>DAHWDR010000110.1:0-6893 GCA_027330745.1 Acetobacteraceae bacterium
CACCCGCCCGGACGATCTGCTGGACGCCGATCCGCGCTTCGCCGGGCTGCTGCGCCGGCTGGGCTGGATGCTGGGGGTGAACCCGGACCTGCTGCCGCCGGCATATTGGCCCGACCCGCCGACCGAGCCGCTGCATCCCGACGAGCTGCGCCCCGCGCCGCGCGGGTTCGCGCGGTGTCTGCGGGTGAACCAGATGGCGTACGAGATGCTGGAGGCGCGGCTGCGCGCCGAACGCGCGGCGCTACAAGCGCCCGAATCCGCCCACACGGACCCGGCCGAAAATTCCGCCTGACGGGGCGGCGGGAAACGCGCGCCCATAATGTTGCGTTATCATTACGAGAATCCACCCCCACCCCGTGTCCCGCGCGGCATGGGACTCGCCGGCGGTGCGCCGCGAATCGAGAAAGCCGCCGCGAACCGACAGAACCCGGCAGCGGCTCGCGGCCGGCTTGACAGGCGTCACCGGGGCCGCAATAAAAAATCCAGCAATAATATGATGATTCCGGTATAGACTGAGCCGGGAGGAAACGCTGTGTTGGGAACCGCCACCCCGGATCATGCCGCCTCGCCCGCGCCCGGTGGCGCGCTGCTCGACGCGCGCGGCATCGCCAAATCGCTGGGCGTCGGCGCCAGCCGGATCCAGGTGATCGCCGATGTCGGGCTGACCGTCGCGCCCGGCGAATTCGTCGCCGTTGTTGGTCCCTCCGGCTGCGGTAAGACCACGTTGCTGATGTGCCTCGCCGGTCTCTACCCGTGCGATGGCGGCACCCTCACCTTCCTCGGCCGCCCGGTTCACGCCACGCCGCCCGGCCTGTCCGTGGTGTTCCAGGATTATTCCCGCTCGCTGCTGCCGTGGAAAAGCAATCTCGAGAATGTCGTGTTCGGCATGCGCCGCCTTACCGACCTGTCCGCCGCGGCGCGGCGAGACGCCGCGCGCGACCTCCTTGCGTCCGTCGGGCTCAGCGGATTCCAGGACCGCTATCCCTGGCAGGTCTCCGGCGGGATGCAGCAGCGGGTCGCGATCGCGCGCGCTCTGGCGGCCCGCTCGCGCCTGTTGCTGCTGGATGAACCGCTGGCGGCGGTGGACGCGCAGACCCGCGCCGAACTGCAGGACCTGCTGCTGGACCTCGCCGCCCGCTACCAGCAAAGCTGCCTGCTGGTCACGCATGACGTGGACGAGGCGGTCTATCTCGCCGATCGCGTCGTGGTGCTGTCGCGCCGGCCGACCCGGGTGGTGGAGGAAATCACGGTGCCGCTACCCAAGCCGCGCGACCAGATCGCCACGCGCGAGGAGCGGCACTATCTCGACATCCGCCACCAGGTGCTCGAACGCATCCGTGCCATGAAGGTTGCCGCATGAACCGCCCCCGCGCCTTGCTGCTCGCGTGCCTGATCACGCTGACCCCGCTGGGCGCCGCGCGGGCCGCCAGCCTGACCACGCTCCGCGTCGGTTATCTCAGCTTCATCGATACCATCGTGTTGTTCCATGCCCAGCACGCGGGGTATTTCAAGCGCGCCGGGCTGCGCGTGCGCAGCTTGCGCGTGAACGACGGACCGGCGGTGATCGCGGCGGTGCGGTCCGGCTCGGCCGAGATCGGCCTGACCGCGGCGACCCCGGTCGCGATCGCCTTCGAACACGGCCAGAGCCTTTCGCTGTTCGCCACCTCCACCTTCGAACTCTGGCCGCCTTCGCCCAATCTGGTCACCCTGGTGGCCTCGAAGCGCTCCGGGATCACCACGCTGGCGGGGCTAAAGGGCAAGACGATCGCCAGCAACGCGCAATCCAGCGCCTGCATGATCGCGATCGCGCAGCACCTCGCCACCGCCGGTCTGTCGATCCAGGACGTGAAGGTGCTGATCGTGCCGTTCCCGAACATGATGGCCGCCCTGGCGCTGGGCGAAGCCGACGCGGCCTGCACGGTGGTGCCGTTCCTGATCGCGATGCAGGACAACCCCGCGGTCGCGCCGGTGGTACTGGCGCGCGGTACCGTCGCCGGGCTCGACAAGCTGCATCGGCTTGCGGTGGCGGGCTATTTCGCCCGGCCGCGATGGATCGCCAAACATCGCGCGGTGCTGGCGCGGTTCCTGACCGCGATGCAGGCGGCGCAAAACGACCTCGATGCCCACCACGCGCTGTTTCGCGCCGATCTGGTGAAATATTTCCACATGCCGCCGGGCTTCGCCGCCAAGGTACCGTTCGCGCTGTCCACCTCCAGTCTGGTCGCGCACCCGGCGGACTACCAGCCGCTGTTCGACGCGCTGCATCGCGCCGGGCTGCTCGCACGGCCGCTGCCGGCATCGCAGCTTGTGACCACCATCACCCCGTGACCATCGCACCGTGACACCAGGAAAGGATCGGCCGATGCCCCGTCGCCTTGCCGTTTTGTGCGCCCTGCTGCTTCTGGCCACGCCGACCTTCGCGCAAACCACCGTGACGGTCGCGTTCCTCCGCGACATCAACAATCTCCCGCTGTTCCACGCGGAAGCGACCGGCATCTTCGCCCGCTACGGGATCAAAGTGGTGAACCGTCCGCTGAACGACGGCGCCGCGGCGGCGGCCGCCGTGGTCAGCGGGGCGGCCGATATCGGCTATGCCGCGGTGGCGATCCCGATCGCCGCGCGCGACGCCGGCCAGCCGTTGCGGATCTTCATCAGCAACAACTACGAGATTTATCCCTACACGCCAGACATGACGGTGCTGCTGGCTACCGGGGCTTCGGGCGTGAAGACGGTGGCCGGTCTCAAGGGCCGCAAGGTGGTGGTGAACGCGATCTCCGGCGGCTGCGCGCTGATGCTGTTCGATCAGTTGCGCCAGGCCGGCGTGCCGCGCGCGGCCGTGCATATCCTGGTCGCCCCGTTCCCGCAGATCCCCGCAATCCTGCGGCTGCACGAAGCAGCGGCGGCCTGCACCGTGCAGCCGTTCTGGGCCATGATGCAGCACGATGCCGCGCTCGCCCCGGTTGTGCTCGCCACCGGCACCCTGGCCGGGCAGAAGCCGGGCGCAAGCGACGTACTAAGCGGCTATTTCGCCTCCACGACATGGCTGACGGCGCATCGCGCGCTGGCCGGACGTTTCCTCGCCGCGCTGCGGCAGGCGACGCGCGAACTGGCGCACAAACCGGCGCTATATCGCGCCGGGCTGGTGAAATATTTCGACCTCAAACCAGAAATCGCGAATCGGATCAGCATGGAGCTGACACCGGACCGGATGGTGGCTCGTCCGGCGCAGTACCGCTCGATCCTGCATGCCATGGCGCAGTCGCACATGCTGCGACAACCGCTGACGGCGGAGCAGTTGGTCGAGACGGTGCTCCCGCCGCCAGGCAAATGATTCCGGCCTCGGCCCGCGCCTTGCGGCTGGCGAAGGCCGCAACGGGGCTGGGCCTGTTCTTCCTCGGCTGGCAAGCGCTCGCGCTGTCGGGCGCGACCAGCACGGCGTTCTTCCCGACCGTGCCGATGATCGCGCGCGCGCTTGCCGCATTGCTCGCCGATCCGGGATTCTGGGCCGATATCGCGGCCAGCCTGGCGCGCCTGTCGGGCGGATTGGCGCTGGCGATCGCGGCCGGGCTAGGGTTGGCGCTGGCCGCGGCGGACCTGCCACCGCTGCGGCGGATGCTGGCGCCGTTGGTCGAGATCCTGCGCGTGCTGCCGCCGCCGGCGCTGGTGCCGATCGCGATCTACGCGCTCGGCCTGGGACCGAAAATGTTCCTGTTCATTATCGTCAATGCCGCGCTGTGGCCGGTCTATGTCAACGCCGCAAACGCGTTGGCCGGCACCGAGCCGGTGCAACTGCTGAGCGGACGCGCGCTGGGCTACGGACGCGCCGAACTGCTCTGGCGGGTCCGCCTGCCGGCTGCGGCGCCGGAGATTTTCACCGGCATCCGCATCGCCGCCAGCTTCGCGCTGCTCGCCACGGTGGCCGCCGAGATGCTGGCCGGCACCGACGGCCTGGGCTACGCGCTGTACAATGCCGGATTCAGCCTGGAAACGCCGCGCATGTTCGCACTGATGTTCGTGATCGGGCTGCTCGGCATCGCGATCCAATCGGTGGTGGCGCTGGCGCGACACGTGCTGGTCGGGTGGCACGCCGCACTGGCCGCGGTGGCGGACCAGGCATGACGCCGCGCGGAATCAACCTGCCGGGAATCGCGTTCCTCGCAGTCCTCGCCGGCGTGTGGCAGGCCGCCGCGATGGCCATGGCATCGCGCGGATTCCCGGGCTTCCTGGATGTCGCGCGCGTGCTGATCGTCGATGCGCCGACGATCGGCGGTGCGCTCGCGATCACGCTCGGGCGCGCCTTCGCCGGATTCGCGATCGCGCTGATCATCGCCCTGCCGTCCGGCATCGTGCTTGGGCGTGTCCGCAAGCTGCGCGAACTGGCCGAGCCGGTGATCGAGCTGATCCGCCCGCTGCCGGCCATCGCGGTGATTCCGGTCGGCATGATCTTCTTCGGCATCGGCAGCGCAGCGAAAATCGCGGTGGTGGTGTACGGCGCCGCGTTCCCGATCCTGATCAACGCGATGGAGGCCGTCAGCGGCGCGCATCCGATGCTGGAAACGGTCGCGCGCTCGTTCGGCCTGTCGCGCGTCGCCATCATGGCCGAGATCGACCTGCCGGCGGCGCTGCCGCAAATCGTCGCCGGCATCCGCATCAGTCTGGCGCTGTCGGTATTGCTGGCGGTGGTGTCGGAGATGATCCTGTCTTCGGACGGGCTCGGCACTTATCTGGTGCGCGCGCAACAGAATTTCGAACTCTCCCGAGTGCTGGCGGCGCTGTTGGTGATTGCGCTGACGGCGCTGGCGATCAACGCCGCGCTGCTGGCCGTGGAGCGACGTCTGCTCGCGTGGCATCATGCGCGCGCCGGAGCGGCGTGAACGGCACAGCGGAAGATGCGGCGCCGGGCGTCGGGATTACTCCCCCGCCGCGGCTCGTTCCGCCACCCGCGCCAGCTGTGCGTAGGTGGCAAAACGCGGCGCCCGTCCGGGATGCGGCTGCGACAGATAGGCCCGCGCCGGATCGTCATACGCATCGATCAGCCCGGCCAGCCCTGCCGCCGCGTCGGCGACCACCGCGGCCAGTTGCTCCGCCTTGTCGGCGAACAGTACCGTCGCCTTGCCCTGCTCCTGCCCACCGGTCAGGCGCCAGTATTCCAGCGCCCGCGCCGTGCCCCGCCAGTCGGGGCCGAAGGCGCCGGCTTCCAGCATGGTGGCTTCCAGCGGCAGCTGCGGCGCCAGCCCCGCCGCAACCTCGGCCTGCGACGCAACGGACCCGGTTTTGTAGTCCAGCAGCACGAAGCCGTCGCTCCAGCGCTCGATCCGGTCGGCCTTGCCGGTCAGGGTGAAATCCCCACCGGGCCGGGTCAGTATCCAGCGTCCAAGCGCTTCCGCTCGCGCCGCCGTCAGCAAGCCAAGCGCGCGCCGATCGCGTTCCCGCGCCGCCACCCAGTCGGCGATACGGACCAGCCGAGGCGCCCACCAATTGGCCAAGGCCGGGCGCACCGCGGGCGCCCGCGCCAGCGCACCCAACAGCGCCGCGCGCAGCAGCTTCGCGGCGTCCGGCGGCCAAACCGCACCATGGGTCGTGATGAACGCCTCCAGCCCCTGATGCACCAAAGACCCAAAATCGGCCGCGTCGGTCGCTTGCTCCAGCGGGTCCAGCGCCTCCAGGCGCAGGATGCGGCGGGCGTAGATCGCGTAGGGGTCGCGCTGCCAGGTTTCGATCTCGGTCACGCTCAGGCGGCGTGGGCGCAACGCCACCGGCGGACGCGGCGCGGGCGCCGCGGCGGCGCGCGGCGGGCCGTCCGGCTGATCCAGCGCCCGCGCCCAGCCCACCGCTGGATGCAGCGGCAGGGCGGCGTCTTCCGGCGCGCCCGCCCGACCGGCCAGATAGGCCTCCAACCGCGCGATCCACCGCGCCGGCACCGCGGGGGCACCATCGCGCCGACGCGGGCAGGACAGCACCACCGTTGCGGCGGCGCTGGCGGCGGCGGCGAAATCATGCGCCGCCTGGCCCACGGCCTCCTCCGGCGCCGGCAGGCCGATCCGGGTGCGCATCGGCCGCGACAGCCACGGGCCGGGCTCGGGCGCGGGCGGCCAGACGCCTTCCACCAGGCCGCCGAGCACCATCACCTCCGCCGGTTGCAGACGCGCTTCCAGCAGGCCCCAGATGAACACGCGCGGATGTTCCTCGCCGTCGCGTCCGCGCAGCGCGCGGCGGGCGCGCACCGCCGGCCCGCCCGCCAGGGCCGCGTCCAGCAGCGGCGGGAACACTGCCCGTTGCTGATCGGGCAGTTCTGCGAAAGCGGGGCGCAGCGCGGCCAGGTATTCCGCCAGTGCGGCGCCGTCCTCGCCCGACCACAGGCGCGGCGCGCCGGGTTCGGCATCGGTGGCCGCCAGCGCTTCGGCCGCGGCGAGCAGCGCGTCCAGCGCCGCGGCCGGCGCGCTGCCGGCATTGGCAGCCACGCGCAGCGCGGGGGCCAGCGCGGTTTCGATGCGGGCCAGGAACGCGGCGTGCGGGTCCGGGTCCGCCAGCCCGGCGATGGCGCGGCGCAGCCCGGTCATGCCGGGGGCGGGGCGCGGGCCGCGCAGAAACGCGACCTCCATCGCCCGCGTGGCGGCGCGGCAGGCGGCCGGCGCCAGACCGGCGGCGGCCAACGGATGCTTCAGCAACGCCAGCAACGGGACCGGCGCCAACTGCCCGGCCATGGCGGCAGCCAGCAAGCGCAGGAACACCGCGGGCGGGGTGTCGGTTAGCTTCTCGCCGGCGCTGTCGTCGGCGATCACGCCGAAGCGAAGCAGCGCCGCGGCAACCCGGCCGGCCAGGGCGCGGTCGGGCGTGACCAGGGCGGCGCGCGCGCCGGGGCGATCGAGCGCATCGCGCAGGATCAGCGCGAT
>DAHWDR010000294.1:0-2291 GCA_027330745.1 Acetobacteraceae bacterium
CTCCCCATGCCCGCCCAGCGCCGCCGCCACCAGATCATAGCGGGTCGCCGCCAGATCGCAGCCCCGTGCCCGGTTCGCTCCGTAATCGCGGACCTGCAGGTTGTATTCCGCGTTCCAGCGCGCATCCGTGCCGACCACCGCAACGAACGGCAGACCGCGGCGCACCGCGGTCTCGAACTCGGCCATGTGGAAGCCGAAGGTTCCGTCGCCGAGCAGCGCGAACACCGGGGCCTCGGGGTCGGCTCAGCGCGCGGCGAGCGCGAACGGGATCGCGCTGCCGATCGAGCCCGCCACGCCGTTCACCAGCCGGCGCGGGGCCGACAGCAGGCTTTGGCCCCATTGGGCAAACTCGCCGCCGTCGCAGATCAGGATCGCGCGGTCATCGGTAAGGAACGGCGCCACCGCCCGGCACACTTCGGCCGGGTGCAGCTTGCCCGGAGCAGCGGCGCGCAGCCCGGCCCAGGATTCGGGGCGCCCGCGCAGCAGACTCTCGGCCTCCGCCAACCAGGCGGCATGGGCGGGCGCACGGCCGGCGGCGCGCGCGATCAGCGCCGCGGCGGCGGGGCGGGAATCGGCCAGCGTGGCGAATGCCAGCCGCACCGCCGGCTCGCGCGCCGCGCGGTCCAGGATCGCGCCCTCGGGATCGATCATCACGAACCGGCGCGCGCCCGATTGCACTTCGGGCAGCACCCCGAACCGCAAGGTGAAATCCAGCGGTTTGCCCAGCAGCAGCACCAGATCGCTCCGCTCCAGCACCGCCCCGAACGCGCCCAGCGAGGCATCGGCCAGCCCGCGCGGGCTTTCCATCACCACCGCCGGCACGCCGAGCGCGGCGCGCAGCCGCGCCAGCACCGCCGGCCCGCCATGGCCCGAGAATCCCGGCCCCGCGATCACCAGCGGGCGCTCCGCCCCGGCCAGTAGCGCCAGGACCGTGTCCGCCGCCGCATCCGCCAGCGTCACCGCCGGCGGTGACGCCCCCCCGAGCGTCACGTCGCCGGCCGCCACGCGCCGGTCCAGCACGTCCGATGGCAGCGACAGATGCACCGGCCCGGGCCGGCCGGAGGTCGCCAGGGCGAACGCGCGCGCCAGATCGGCTGCCAGATCCTCGGTGCGCGACGCGGTCCAGGACGCCTTCGCCAGCGGGGCCGCCATCTCCGCCTGCGCCAGTTCCTGGAACCCGCCGCGGCCCCATTCCGACGTGGCCGCGTGACCCGATAGCAGCACCAGCGGGGCGTCCTGCGCGCGGGCGGTGAACAGCGCCGGCACCGCGTTCGCGTGCCCCGGCCCGCCGGTTACCATCGCCACGCCCGGCCGACCGGTGAGCCGCCCCCAGGCATCGGCCATATGCACCGCCGCCGCTTCCTGGCGCACATGCACGAGGTCCAACGAGGTCTCCAGCGCGGCGTCGAACAGGGACATGATATGGTTGCCGGACAAGGTGAAGATCCGCGTGCAACCCGCGGTTTCAAGCGCGCGCATGACGATGTCGGCGCCGCGTAGCGTTGGGGTCATGTCGGGGTTCCGTCGGTTGCGGTCAGAGATCGGCGGCGGCGACGTCGAGCAGCCGCGCGATCACTTCCGGCTCCTGCGCGCCGGCGATCGCGTGGCGCCCGGCCATCACGAAACACGGCACGCCGTTGATGCCGATGCGATGGGCGCGCAGATTCTCGGCGTGGATGGCGTCCACATCCTCCTCGGTCGCCAGCAACCGGCGCAGCCGCGCCGGGTCAAGGCCGACCGAGGTCGCGATCGCGGCCAGGACCGCCGGATCGCCGATGTCGTGGCCGTCGGTGAAATGCGCGGCGAACAAGGCCTCCACCGTCGCATCGGCGCGGCCTTGCGCGGCGGCAACGCGCACCAGGCGATGCGCATCGATCGACGAGGGGGTGCGGCGGATCCGCTCGAAATGGAACGCGATCCCCTCGGCCCGGCCCAGCGTGGCGATCGAGGCGTGCAGCCGCCGGGCGCGTTCCTCGCCACCGAATTTGCGCAGGATGTAATCGGCGCGCGTCATGCCGGCACGCGGCATGTCCGGGTTCAGCAGGAACGGGCGCCAGGCGATGGTGACGCCAAGCTCGGGGCGCCCGCGCAGCGTGCGACGCAGCCGCCGCGTGCCGAGATAGCACCAGGGGCAGACCAGATCGATCACCACCTCAAGCGCCAGGTGGGTCTGGGGCGGAGCCAGGACGTTCATGTCGATCCTCCCCCGGTCGCCACACGGCGCGGCCGGGGGGTCAGTATCCGCCGCCGGCAAGCGAGGGGCAAGCGTGACGGCGGGCGAGCGCAGGGCG
>DAHWDR010000297.1:0-7956 GCA_027330745.1 Acetobacteraceae bacterium
GTCGCCCACGCGCACCCCCGCCTTCTCGGCCGGGGCGTCATCGGCCAGCCCGCCCACCAGCAGCGCGTCCTCGGTCTCGGTGGCGTACATCCCGAGCCAGGGGCGCGCCGGGCGGTTCACCCGGCCGAAATTGAGCAGATCATCGAGGATCGGCGGCAGCAGGTTGATCGGCACCACCATGTTCATGTCCAGCCGGCGGCCCTTGCGGTCCCCCTGCTGCAAGATCAGCGAGCCGATCCCCATCAGCCGCCCGTCCACGATCAGCCCGCAGCCGCCCCAGAACGGATGGGCGGGGGCGGTGAAGAGCGCGTCGTCCAGCACGTATTCCCAGTAGCCGGCGAATTCCTGCCGCGCCACGATGCGGGTCTCCACCGCGTGCTTGCGCCCGCCATAGGCGGCGAACACCGCCGCGTCCCCGGTCTTCAGCAGGTCCGGGTCGCCCATCTCCAGTGCCGGCAGCCCCAGCCGGCCCAGCGCCTGCACCAGCCCGAACCCGGTTTCCTGGTCATAGGCCACGGCATGGCCGGGCACCGCGCGCCCGTCGGTGGAGGTGATCCAGATCGTCTCCGCCTCGGTCACCAGGTAGCCGATGGTGGCGATCAGACCGGACTCGCGGATCACCACCCCGCTGCCGGCGCGCTCGGTGCCCAGCGTGCCGGCGGTGAAGGCATCGGCGGGGACGTAGCTGCGAATCCCCACCACCGCGTCCAGCGCGCGGGTCAGATCGTAGGAGTAATCGGACGGGTCCGGTTGCAGATTGGCCGGAATCTCCCAGTCGGCCTTGGCCATCGATACGGTCTCTCATGCTCGGGCACGAAAAGCCCGCCTGACCGTAGTATCGGCGGTTTCCACGATCACTTCACCTATTGATGACGACTGTGCCTGCCATGAGGCAACCGGGTCACCAGATAGGCAAGCAGTAGAAAGTCAAGTGCCTGGGCCACGATGACCACCGCACCGCGGCCGGCGGGCGCCGCCGTCATGTCGATCAGAGTGCCGGTACGCGGACTGATGACCCCGATCGGTCGGTAGCCGCGATGAACACCGATTCCATCGCTTCGGTGAGCCAGTACCCGCTGACCGCCACTTTAGCTACTCTCTCAGCCAGATGCGGCAGTTTCGGCACCAGCACGCCGGCCAGGATCAGTGTACGCGCCGGAGTGAAAATCCCTAACGGAAGCGGCCTGGTTGTCTGGCTGCGCCGGCGTAGAAGTCCATCGGTGGGAAGCTCTTTGCGTTGAGCGCATAGGGCTGGGGGATGAAGCTCGCGGAACTGTATGGTCGGGTCCGCTACGCGTTGCGGATCGAGGGGGTCAGCCGTCGTGAGGCGGCGCGGCGTTTTGGGATTGACCCTCGGACGGTGGCGAAGATGCTGGCCTTCTCGGTGCCGCCTGGTTATCGGCGCAGTCATCCGCCGACGCGCCCGAAGCTCGATGCGTTCGTCGGGACCCCGCCCCGAGCACAACTCGGCACCGCTGTCGGGCAGACGGCCGCAGGCCAGCTTGAAACCGGGATCGGTGCGCAGATGGTCGAGGTCGTCGGCGTCGTCATAGCGGCAGGCGATCGCCAGCATGCGCGTGCAGAATGTCCGCGACGCTGTGGGTCACGAGGAGCGGGTTACGCGGGTCGGCGATCAACGGTGCGAGAGTCCGCGCAATCCCAAGCCGGCGCTCGGCCGCGGCCAGCAGCAAAACCCCGCCGTCAGATGTCATGCCTGCGCCATCGAAGGCGGCGGTGACTTTCTTGCGCCCAACCGCTGGGAAATCGAACGGCAGAAGGGTACCTTCGGACATGGCGGGTGTGGCTCGCGTGATTGCTGGAACGGGGCGGTCCCGATATAAGATACCTAAACATAATCAACGTCTTATGCTGCATTCGCCAGCGAATCCCTGCCATGCCGTGAATGACATGGGCTAGGGGCGGCTGGCTCGGCGGGGCCGCGCCTCAGACCCCGCTACGCATCTCGGCACGGGCGCGGTTGGACAATTCGTGCAACCGCGGCAACAGCACACCGGCGACAAGGCCGAAGCCGAGGCCGTCGCGCGCCCAGGCGTACCCGGTCGTATCGTTGGCATGCAGCGGCCGCATCGCCGCGTTCATGTCACTCTTACGCATCGGTCGCACATAGAGGACGATACGCTGGCGTTCGGCGTTCTCGTAAAGGAACATGCAAGATGGGCCATCCTCGGTCGCCAGCACCCGTCCGCCCATGAGCCGGTAGCCGAGCGCCGAAAGGTTGGGCGGCGCTATGGGGCGGCCAAGGCGCCGCGTCACCCACCGTACCAGTTGCGGTTCCTGGGCGGGGCCGAACTCGACCGGATGCAGGGGGTCGGTCGCGAACACCCGGTAGGCGGCCGTAGCCTCCAGCGCCACCGCAGCGAGGCCGGTGGTCGGGCGCGGCCCACGGAGCACCCACCCGGAGGCAGAGCCGATCGCGAACGCCGCCACGACAGCAGCGGCGAGCCGCCGCGGCATCCGACGGCGCGCCAGCCGCGCCTCCACCAGGCGGGCGAGGTTGAGCGCGGCCGGCACCGGCTCCTGCGCCTTCCAGGCCAGGGCCGCGCGCAGGGCCTCATCGCCCGCCTGCCAGCCGGCCACCCGCGCGGCCTGGTCCGGGTGGGCGGCGAGATACTGCTCGACCGCCAGCCGGCGCGCGGCATCGAGCCCGCCGTCCACATAGCCATGCAGGTCGTCTTCGCCGATCGGGCAGCCTAGGTTCGTCATTTCACACTCCGCAACAGAGGCCGCTCCCGCCCCTCCACGTGCGCCCGCAGCCGATCCCGCGCCCGGCTCAGCCGCGACATGACCGTGCCGATCGGGATGCCGAGCAGGTGCGCGACTTCGCCGTACTGGAACCCTTCGACCGCGACCAGGAGCAGGACCTGGCGCTGCTCGTCCGGCAGGTGCGCCAGGCCCCGCAGCGCAAGCCGCAGTTCCGCGTGCGCCAGTTGGGACGGCGGCACCGCCAGTTCCACGTCCTCGGCGGCCACCTCCGGACCGGCGCGCCGGCGGCGCCACCGGCTGACGTGAAGATTGTGCATGATCGCGAACAGCCACGGGCGCAGATCGGCTTCGGAGCGCACCGTCTCCAGGCGGTCGAGCGCACGCACCAAGCAGTCCTGCACAAGGTCGTCCGCGTCGCTCGACTGGCGCACCAGGGTCCAGGCGTAGCGGCGCAGGGAGGGGATGTTCTCCTCCAGTTTCGAGAGCATCGACACCCGGCAAGACTCCCGTTCCGCCGCGACCCGGCCTCGGCCATGCCCCGGCTTGGCCCATACCAGGAAGACGCACGCGGGTCGCATCTATTCCCGTCTATTCCCGTCCCGCGCGGCCAGCCCGCCCGATCCCGCCGCCGCCTCACGGCAGACTGCCTCGCCTGCCGCGCACGCCCCATGCCGTATGCCGGACCCCAGCCTCACGATCTCGTGATGGAAGAGGTCCCGCACCGCGGCGTCTCTCCCGCATCGTCCCCCACCGACAGGAGCCGCAATGTCCCGCTTTCTACCGCTTGCCCTCGCGGCCGGCACTGCCCTCGTCGCCACCGCCGCCTTCGCCGCGCCGGTGCCCACGCGCATCCGCGGCACGGTCGCCGCGATCGGCAGCGACACGCTTACCGTGCACACGACGGCCGGTCCGGATGTGACGGTCGCGCTCACCCCGAAGACCGGTTATCGCGAGGTGGTCCGGTCGAACCTCGATCGGGTCGATCCGGGCAGCTACATCGGCACCGCGACGAAGACCATCGGCGACAAGCTGGTGGCGCTGGAGGTGGTGGTCTTCCCGCCCGCGATGAACGGCGTGGGCGAGGGCCATTACGCCTGGGACCGCATCCCCGACACCACGCTGTCCGGCCCCGCCACCACGGCCAGCACGATGACCAACGGCACGGTGACGACCGCGGCGCCGGCGGGCGGCGAGAAGACGGTCAACAGCACGATGACCAACGGCACGGTCGCGACGGCCGGTCAGTCGGGCGGCGCGAAGCAGATCACCGTGACCTACAAGGGCGGCAAGCAGAC
This sequence comes from Acetobacteraceae bacterium, assembly GCA_027330745.1. Classification (GTDB taxonomy): domain Bacteria; phylum Pseudomonadota; class Alphaproteobacteria; order Acetobacterales; family Acetobacteraceae; genus JAJZVS01. Next base: position 4,020 of record DAHWDR010000297.1, read on the forward strand.
CATCATCGTGCCGCCGACCGCGCCGATCGTGACGTTCCAGCCGGGCAAGAAATCCGACGTGACCACGGGCGCTGCCGTCTTCGTGGCGGGCATGCGCGAGGACGGCAAGGTGACGGCCGTCGCCGTCAACGTCGGCGTCGACGGCGTCAAGCCGCCGATGTGAAGCCCTCTGCGCGCCGGCGACAGCATCCCGTGTCGCCGGCGCGACGCCATGCCCCCGGTTCCCTCTGCCCGCGCACCGGCGCGGCCGGCCGCCCCCCGTCGTTCGGCTCCCCCGTCGTTCGGGAATGGAGACACTTCATGCCCGCCCAGCGCCCCGCCCATCCGCTGCCGGTCCGGCTCCTGCACTGGATCGGCGCTGGCGCGATCATCTGCATGATCCTGAGCGGCTGGGCGATCTACGACGCCTCGCCCAGCTTGCCCTTCACGTTCCCGCGCTGGATGACCCTGGGCGGCTGGCTCGCCGGCGGCATCGCCTGGCACCTCAGCGCCATGTGGGTGCTGTTCGCCGACGGACTCGCCTATCTCGCCTATGGGGCCGTGTCGGGGCATTTCCGCCGCCACCTGCGCCCCGTCGGGCCGCGAGCGGTGCTGGCCGACCTCGGCGCGGCGGTCCGCTTCCGCCTCGGCCACCGGCTGGGTCACTACAATGGCATGCAGCGGCTGCTCTATTCGGGCGTGATCGTGGTGATCTGCCTGTCGGTCGTCACCGGCCTCGCGATCTGGAAGCCGGTGCAGCTCGGCTGGCTCACCGGGCTGTTCGGCGGCTATCCTGTCGCGCGCGGCATCCACCTCGCCATGATGGGGCTGATCCTCGGCTTCCTGCTCGTCCACTTGGCGCTGGTGGCGCTGTTCCCGCGCACCTTGGTCGCGATGGTCGCGCCGCTCCCGGCCGAGCCGGCGACATCCGCGGCGGAGCAGGGACGATGATCCGCCGCCCCGCCGTCACCGCCGGCGATCTCGCCCCGGAACTGGCCCGGCTCCGCCGCCGGGGTTTCCTGACGCGCGGGCTTTCGCTGGGCAGCCTCGCCCTGCTCACCGGCTGCGACCTGTCCACCCATTCCGGCGTGGATGCCGCGCTCTGGGCGATGCTGCGCTTCAACGACCGGGTGCAGGCGGCGCTGTTCAGCCCCACCCGGCTAGCCGAGACCTACCCGTCCGGCGCCATCACGAAGCCGTTCCGATTCAATGCCTATTACCCAGAATGGCAGGTCCGCACCGTGCCCACGCACTGGCGCCTGGACGTCGCGGGCCGGGTGGCCGACACGGCGCCCTGGACGCTCGACAAGCTGCTCGCGCTGCCGCAGGAGGCGCAGATCACGCGCCATATCTGCATCGAGGGCTGGAGCCAGATCGGCGCCTGGAGCGGCGTGCCGCTGCATGCCTTCCTCCGCCGGGTGGGCGCCGATTTGCGCGCCCGCTACGTCGCATTCCACTGCTTCGATGGCTATGCGACCAGCCTCGACATGGCGAGCGCTCTGCACCCGCAGACGATCCTGGCAGTGGATTTCGAGGGGACGCCGCTGGCCCCGGAATGGGGCGCGCCGCTGCGGCTGCGTATCCCGACCAAGCTCGGGTTCAAGAGTGCGAAGAACCTGCAGGCGATCGAGGTGACCAACACCTATCCCGGCGGCTATTGGGAAAACCAGGGATACGACTGGTTTTCGGGTTCATGACCGGGGTGTGAATCAGCACGAAAACGAGACCCCGCCGCCGATGGGGAAGAGGTGCAAAAGCCCGGGCAAAGGCGCATTTTGTGCTTGCGTCGGCTCGGGCGAATCGGATTCCAACTATGTGTGATCCCGCCGGACAACCTTGATGGCCTGTCGCCTGGGCAGCTGAGAAAGCGGGTGGGCAGTTTGTTCGCGAAGCTGGCGGAGCTGGAGCGCATGGCTTCCGAGCAGCGCGACGAGATCGCGCGGCTGAAGGGACTGAAGGCCGCCATCACCAAGGTGTTGTGCACCACCTGGCAGCGCTGCCGGGTGCACTTTATGCGCAACGCGCCGGCCTGTGCCGGCAAGACCCAGCGGCGCATCGTCTCGGCCTGGGTCGCCACCGCGTTTGCCCAGAACGACGCCGCGGCCGCGCACAAGCAATGGCGCGAGGTCGCCGACCAGGTGCGGACACGGGTGCCGAAACTGGCCGGCCTGATGGACGAGGTCGACGTGCTGGCCTTCATGGACTTCCCCGCCGCGCACCGGATCAAGCTGCACTCCACCAATCCGCTGGAACGCCGCAATAGCGAGACCAAGCGGCGCAGCGATGTGGTCGGCATCTTCCCCAACGAAGAGGCGGTGGTCCGCCTGATCGGCGCCCTGCTGCTGGAGCAGAACGACGTGTATGGACCGCCCCCGCGTTGCAAGGGGTTTCGAACAACGATGACGGACCCGGCGCTTGCAGTCGTGTATCCGGCCTTGTCGCGCGGCAGCACGGCCGCAGGCCCTGATGGTATTCGCGGATCGGCGGCCAGACAAATGGACGAGCTCGTAGCAGCTCGCATCGTTCCATTGATCTTTGCCGAACCCGGTCAGACCGGTTCGCCATCATCGTGCGTCACCCTCGCAAGCCGGCACCGACCCGGTTACGCCGCCGCCGCGACCACGGCGGGACGGCGATACGTCTCGGCACGGGTGAGCATCGCCCACAATGCCCGCGCCGTCTTATGTGCCACCGCTGTTGCGGCGACATTCACCGGCCGACGGCCGACCAAGGCCGTCAGCCAGGGCCGGGGCACCACGTCCTTGCGGAAGGTGGTGCCGACCACCGCCCGCGCGCCGTGGATCAGCAGCGTGCGCAGGTAACGGTCGCCGCCCTTGCTGATCCGGCCGATGCGCTCCTTGCCGCCGCTGGCCTGGATGCGCGGCGTCAGCCCGAGCCATGCCGCGAAGTGCCGCGCCGACTGGAACTGCCTGCCGTCGCCGACCGCAGCGACGAGCGCCGTGGCTGTCATCGGCCCGACGCCTGGGGCCGAGGCAAGGCGTTGGCTCGCCTCGCTTGTCTTGTGCCAGGCCAGGATGCGCACCTCGACCGTTTCGACCCCCTCCTGCAAAGCATCGATGTGGTCGAACAATCAGCCGAGTGCCTCGCGGACCTCGCCCGGGAACGCCTCCAGTTCGAGCTTGCCCATACGGCCGTGCAGCTCATCGACCCTCCGGATGCCCTTGCCCGCCACGACGCCAAACTCGCCAAGCAGGCCGCGCGCGGCGTTGACCGCTGCCGTCCGCTGCCGCACCAGCAGCGCCCTGACCCGGTGCAGCGCCAGGATGCCCTGCTGCTCGCGCGTCTTCACCGGTACGAAGCGCATGTTCGGCCGGCCCACCGCCTCGCAGATCGTCTCAGCGTCGGCGGCGTCGGTCTTGTTGCGCTTGACGTAGGGCTTCACGTACTGCGGCGGGACCAGGCGCACGGTGTGGCCGAGCCGGACCAGCTCGCGCGCCCAGTGGTGGGCGCTGGAGCACGCCTCCATGCCGACCAGGCAGGGCGCCTGCTTGGCGAAGAAACCGGCCAACTCGCCGCGCGACAGCCGGCGCCGGAGCACGGCGCGGCCGGACGCATCGACGCCGTGCACCTGGAAGACGGACTTCGCAAGATCGAGGACGATCCAGGATTCCCGACCAACCCTGCGGACGCGTGGGCCGGCGGGCGGATTTCCGCATGGCCGGTCGGTTTCGGCTCAGTTCGGCATAGGCTCCTCCTTGGTTTTGACTGCGGCTGCACGCCTGGATTGCATGGCTGGTCGCGTGCGCAACCCAGGCGAGTCTCGCGCCCGGGGTGCGGACAAGCCTCTCGGCGACCCCCCGATCGGGCGGTCGGCGCCAGTCTCCAAGACGGCGAGAGGTCGGCGGCGGCGGATCATCCGCCCGGCCCGTGTGCCAGCGCCCGGATGGTTTGCCGGGCGGCGAGGATCAGGCCCAAGGTCGCGGCGTCCGCGCCGAGG
>DAHWDR010000304.1:0-2269 GCA_027330745.1 Acetobacteraceae bacterium
GCGACCAGCGCCTGCACCGCCATCGCGGTGCCCACCGACCGGCCGCCGATCGCGAAGGCCAGGGCCTGGAACGGGTAGAACAGCGGCGGCCAGTGCCCGATCGCGACCCGCGGCCAGTGCTGATAATAGGCCCGCGCGAACCGCATCGGGCTGCCCGGCAGGCCGTGGCGCAGATAGTCGAACACCAGCATGGCACTGACGAAATGCGCGGCCTCATCGCCGTTGGTGCCGAGATCGGCCTGCCAGGCGCCCACCCGCCACTGGATCGCCAAGCAGATGAGCGTGAAGCCCAGCAACAGCGCGACGGCCGCTGCGGCTTCGCCGGCGCGCCGCGGGTCAGCCCGCATCGTCGCTCGGTACCGGCGGTATTCCCAGATACATCAGCCGCTTCAACTCCCGCCGACCATGCGCGACCGAATCCAGGATCAGCGCCAATGACGCGGCGATGAACGCCAGCAGCACCAGCCCGCTGGCCAGCACCGCGGTGGGCAGACGCGGCACCAGACCGGTCTGGAAATAGGTCACCACCACCGGCAGTCCGAGCGCAAACCCGGCCAGCAGAAGCGCCGCGCCGCACAGGCTGAAGAATTGCAGCGGCCGTTCCTCCTTCACCAGCACCAGGATGGCGCGCAGAATGCGGAACCCGTCGCGATAGGTGTGCAGCTTAGACACGCTGCCCACCGGTCGTGCGCCATAGGTGGTGGGTACTTCGCCCACCGCCATCCGCAGTTCCAGCGCGTGGACCGTAAGCTCGGTCTCGATCTCGAACCCGGCGGCCAGGGCGGGAAAGGATTTCACGAACCGGCGCGAGAAGACGCGATAGCCCGACAGCATATCCGACACCCGGTTGCCGAACACCGCCTGCACCAGGCCGGTCAGCACGCGGTTGCCGAGGCGGTGGCCGGGTCGATACGCCGCGGCGATTTCGCTCACGCGGGTGCCGGTGACCATGTCGAGCCGGTCCGCGATCAGCCGCGCGACCAGCGCCGGTGCGGCGGCGGCGTCGTAGGTGCCGTCGCCATCGACTAGCACGTAGATGTCGGCGTCGATGTCGGCGAACATGCGGCGCAGGACGTAGCCCTTGCCCTGTAGCGTCTCGCGTCGGACGATCGCGCCGGCGGCGGCGGCGCGGGCGGCGGTCTCGTCGCCGGAATTGTTGTCATAGACGTACACCTTGGCGCCCGGCAGCGCGGTGCGAAACCCCGCGACCACTGTGGCGATGGTTTCCGCCTCGTTGTAGCAGGGGATCAGGACCGCCAGGCGCGGCGCGGTTTGGTCCGGCATCGTGCCGCGGTCTCCGCATATCGTGACGGGATCGAACCCGATTAGCGCGGTTCGTGGCCCGAGGGAAGGCCGGCTATCGATACAGCAGATGCAGGATCAGTGCGAGCACCGCCACGACGGCCAGGGCGCCGAGCAGCGGACGCCATCCGGGTCGGCCGGGATGGCGCGGCGCGCCTTGCCGCGAGACGGCGGTGGGCGGATGGCCGGACGGGACGCGGGTCGGCATGTTTCCTCCGCACGTCGTTGCCTTGGGAACAGCATGGGCCGGATCGGGCCGGAAAAGCAACCGCGGTGTGCCGGGGTGTTAGCCCCAAGTAGGAATGTCCCCTGCTGGCCCGATGGCGGTGCGGCGGAGGACGAGAAGACGATCGATGCGCGGGTCGATCGGCTGGTCGCCGCCGCGGCATCGGGCGCTACCGCGGCGCGGGTGGCATTGTAGCGGGCGGCGCGCCGGCTGGCGTCTGTCGCTGGGTCGGCTGGGGCAATAACGGATTCCGGGACGACGCCTGTGGATTTGTGGACAACCCCCGCCGGGGTCAGCTGCTGGCTGGGTGCGTCAGAGGGGGTTGCCCACAATTCCACAGGCGCAGCAACAAAAGGCAGAGGATTCAATTTATCTTGTTAGGCGCAGACGGCGGCGCCGGGGGCAGGCCCGGCAGCGCGCGGACCGCGACCAACCCTCGATGCGGCGGGGCGTCAGCGTGCCGCAGCTTCCGCCGCCACCAGGGACATTTCTACTTTGGGTTGACAGACCGCGGTGTGCCGGGGAGAGCAGTCGCGCTTTGGTCAGCATTGAGCGGGCCATGTCCCCCGACCGCCAAGGTCAAGAAGCACCGCGCCGCCTGAAGGGCGATCTCGTTCCCTGGGGCTACCGTCGGGTCCGCCTCCGGTGGACCGCGGTGAACCCAGGTTCTGAGCCAGGTTTTTTGTATTTGATCGAGAGGGTCTGGTATATGGTTCCGTTATCGTAACAAATAGGGCACAC
>DAHWDR010000308.1:0-2166 GCA_027330745.1 Acetobacteraceae bacterium
GCAGGGGGCGGAGCGGACCGACATCGCGCTCGACGACCCAAGCATCGCCGGCGGCTGGTGGGCAACCGAGCGGGACGCGGCGGCGATCTGGCGTTGGACCAATGGCGCGGCGCTGCTGGACCTGCCGCCGGGCGGCACCCAACCGGGGACCATGCAGGCAACTTTGCTGGAGGTGTGCCTGGGTGAACCTCTCGCCTATCCGCTCGTCGCGCCGCATGCCGCGCATCCCACCGCAAGCCGCGCCGCCTGATTGCCCGCCCGGATGCAGATTTCGTGCGCCCCGGCCATGGACCAGGCCCGCCTGGCCGGTTAGCCTGCCGCAAAGCGCAGCTGAGGAAACGCCGGCATGATCGATAAATTCGTCCGCTCCGCCGCTGCGGCGCTGGAAGACCTGCGCGACGGCGCCACCATCCTGCTGCCCGGCTTCGGCGATGTCGGCATGCCCACCGCGCTACTGGAAGCGGTGATCGAACACGGCGCGCGCGACCTGGTTCTGGTCTGCAACTCCGGTGGCCGCGACGGCAGCGCGGTGGCCCGGCTTCTGACGCTCGGCCGCGTCCGTAAGCTGATCTGCTCCTTCGTCCGCCCCGCCTCTGACGCCGGCCGCCTGCTGACCGCCGGGAAGCTGGAGGTGGAAGTCGTGCCCCAAGGCACCCTCGCCGAACGTATCCGTGCCGCCGGCGCCGGCATCCCCGCCTTCTACACCCCAACCGCCGCCGACACCGTCCTGGCGGAAGGCCGCGAGGTCCGCACGATCAACGGCGCCCCCTGCCTGCTGGAATACCCCCTGCCCGGCGACGTCGCCCTGATCGACGCCTGGCAGGGCGATCGCTGGGGCAACCTGACCTACCGGGAAACGCAACGAAACTTCAACCCGATCATGGCGATGGCAGCGACGCTGACGGTCGCGCAGACGCGCCACACGGTCGAACTCGGCGCCATCCCGCCCGAGCACGTGATGACCCCCGGCATCTTCGTCAACCGCGTCCTGCACGTTCCCGGCTGAGGAGCACACCATGCCCGCATCCTTCACGCCACTCGACCGCGACGGCATGGCCGAACGCGCGGCCCGCGACATCCCGGAAGGTTGGGTGGTCAATCTTGGCATCGGCATCCCGACCGAGGTCGCCAATTTCATTCCCGCCGATCGCGAGGTCATCATCCATGCCGAGAACGGCGTCATCGGCGCCGGCCCCGCGCCTGCGCCCGACGCGATCAACCCGTTCCTGGTCAACGCCGGGACCCAGCCGATCACGCTGCGCACCGGCGGGTCCTACGTCCATCACGCCGACAGCTTCGCGATCGCCCGCGGCGGACATCTGGACCTGACGATCCTGGGCGCGTTCGAGGTCTCGGAGACCGGGGACCTCGCCAACTGGGCGCGCGCGGCACACGAGCCGGTGAAGCAGATCGGCGGCGCGATGGACCTGGCGATCGGCGCGAAACGCCTGTGGGTCATCATGGAGCACACCACCAAAGAAGGCGCGCCCCGCCTGCGCCGCCGCTGCACCTACCCGCTGACGGCGAAAGGCACGATGAAGCGCGTTTACACCAACCTCGCCGTCCTGGACGTCACGCCCTCCGGCTTCCTGGTGCGCGACATCATCCCGGGCCTGTCGTTCGAGGAGTTGCAAGCCCGCACCGACGCATTGCTGTCGCGATAACCCCCCCCACGCAGCGGTGTTGCGATAAGCCCCACGCAACGGTGTTGCGATAACCTCTCACGCAACGGTGTTGCGATGATCACCCAAACGACTCTGTCATCCCGCCCGTTCCTGGACGGGGCGCGCTTCGGCGACGTCGGCGCCTATGAATGGATCGAAGGCATCGCCACCGGCGCCGTCGATCCCGCCCATCCCGCCAACGCGCGGATCGACGGGATTGCGCTGGCGCCGCGCAACCCGGCCGGGCTGGTCGAGTACCGCACGCAATTCGTCGTCCTGCGCCCCGCCGACCCGGCCCGGCGCGGCCGCGTGGTGTACGAAGTGAACAACTGCGGCCGGAAGCTGATCTTCCCCAATCTCTGCGCCGGCGCCGCCACCAACACCCCGGCCTCGATGGCAGAAACCGGCACCGGCTTCGCCATGCGGCAGGGCTGGACGCTCGCCTGGTCCGGCTGGGACGCCGGTGCCCCGCGCGCCAATGGCGGCCTGGCGCTGGACGCCC
>DAHWDR010000123.1:0-2449 GCA_027330745.1 Acetobacteraceae bacterium
CCATTCGGTGGCGCGTTCATAGGCGCCGGCGACCCGCAGCACCGTTGCGTCCTCGAACGCGCGGCCGACGAACTGCACCGACAGCGGCAGGCCGCCGGACGACAGCCCCGCCATCATCGCCAGCGCCGGATGGCCGGTGACGTTGAACGGGGTGCGCGCCTGGCGCGGATAGGTGCGCGCGGTCTCGGCCGCGTCGTCGATGCGGCTGGCGGGGTCCATCGAACTCGCGCAAAGCAGGACATCCACCTCGCGCAGCGCGTCCGTCACGGCGGCAATCATCTGCGCGCGGCGACGTTGCGCGCCCACGTAGTCGGGCGCGGCGATGAAGGCACCCGGCAGCAGGCGGCGGCGGGCGAGCTGGCCGTATCCCTCCGGCCGCGCGCGCAGCCAGGGCGCGTGGATCGAAAACGCTTCGGCGGTCAGGATCACCCGGTTCACGCCGGCAAACTCATGCAGGCTCGGCAGCCGGATGTCGCGGAGCTGCGCGCCCTCGGCGGTCAGAACACGGGCAGCCAGTTCCAGGGCGGCGGTGGTTTCGGGATCCGCGGGCAGGTCGGTCTCGTGGAAGTGACGCACGAAACCGATGCGCAAATCGCGCACGCCGCGCCCCAGATCGCGCCCGAACCGGCGCGCGGCGGATGGCGCGCTGGCGGGGTCAGCCGGATCGTGGCCGGCGATCGCGTCCAGCATCAGCGCCGCGTCCGCCACCGTGCGCGTCAGCGGGCCGACATGATCCAGCGTGTAGGACAGCGGAAACACGCCACGGCGCGAGACCAGCCCATAGGTCGGTTTCAGCCCGACGATCCCGCAACAACTCGCCGGGTTGCGGACCGAGCCGCCGGTATCCGATCCCAGCGCCACCGGGAACAACCCCGCCGCCACGCCCGCGCCGGACCCGGACGAAGACCCGCCCGGATGGTGGTCGGGGTTCCACGGGTTGCGCGCCGGCGGGAACGGCAGATCGAAGCTCGGCCCGCCGATCGCGAATTCATGCGTGGCGAGCTTGCCCAGGATGATCGCGCCGGCCTGGCGCAGCCGCGCCACCACATGGGCATCTTCGGTTGCGACATGATCTAGCCGCAGCGCCGAATGGCAGGTGGTCGGCAGGGTGGCGACATCGATGATGTCCTTCACGCCGATTGGCACGCCGTGCAGCGGACCGCGGATGCGGCCCTGCGCGATCTCCTCGGTCGCCACGCGGGCGCTGGCGCGCGCGGCGTCGGCGTCCAGCCGGATAAACGCATGGAGTTTCGGGTCCAGCGCTGCGATCCGCGCCAGCAGCGCGTCCAGCAGTTCGGACGGCGACAGGGTGCGGGCGGCGAAGGCGCGGGTGGCCTCGGCGGCGGTAAGCCAGTGCGGCGCGGTCACGGCGCGGCGTCCACGCGCATCGGCGGCCAGGGTTCGGCGGCCGGATCGGTGGGATGGGCGAAAGCGCCGGCGGTGGCTTGCGCCTGCGCGCACGCGGCGGCGACGTCGTCGGGGAACTGGGCGAGCGCCCGCTCCAGCCCGACGGCGCGGGCGAGGGCGGCGAGAAGCTGGGGATCGAGAGGCTTTTGGGTCATGCGGTCCTCCGCCCCGATCATGCCCCGGCCGGACGCAAGGTGGAAGCGGCGCATCCCGGTCCCGCGGGATTGGTCCAGCGCGCGAGACGAAGATGCGGCGCGATCGCCCGATGGCCGCGCGATCAAGGGAGCAGAAAGATTTTCCTCGCCCCGTTAGCGATACCTTAATGATTTTGGTGTCTTATCCCCGCCGTGACCGACACCACCGCCCTTTCCGTGGCCGACCGCCTGACCCTGATCATCGAGGATCTGTGTCAGAACATCGTTCGCGCGCAGCGCGGCCGGAGCCTGCTCTGCCGGTTGCTGATGTGGCAGCTTTGCCGCTGGCTGCGGCGCATTGCGGCCGAGTTCGCCGCGACCGCCGCGCAAGCCGCCGCGGTGGCCGCGCGTTCCACCATCGCCCCCTGCGCTCCGGACCAGGCTCACCCGGATGCATCGCCGTCGGAGGAGTCCCCCGACGCAACTGCGGAGTCCGGCCAGATCCAAGCCGCCGACACGCCCGCCGCCGACACGCCCGCGGCATCGGGCCAGCCGCACGAACACGCTGGTCCTCCGGCACCGTCGCAAGCCCAGGTCCCGGCCGTCCCGCCGGTCGCACCACCCGGCGATGACCGCCCCACCGATACGCGCCGTGCGCCGGATGCAACCGCCACGTCCGCGATGGCGGAATCCGACCGCATCCTGGCCGCCCCGATCCTGGCGTTCGTCGCGTCCGCGCCCGCCGTCGCGGCGCAACGTTCCGCCGTCCCGGCCGCGCACGGGCCAGCCGTCGAACGAAAAGCGCCGTTTCAGATGGGATTTCGCTTACCTTATTTGTTTCGATATCGGAACGATATGACATATCCCGCCGCGCCGCCAGGCCAAATGCGACCTGCCGATCCGGACGC
>DAHWDR010000338.1:0-10101 GCA_027330745.1 Acetobacteraceae bacterium
GCTCGGCGCTTCGCTGCTGGCGGCCGGTGCGATGGGATATCATTTCGGCCTGGGCGGCGCGCGCGACGTGGTGATGACATGCCTGCTGCTGGGGCTGGTCACGTTCTCGATCGTCGTCGTGGTCGATATCGACCGGCCGGGGGCGGGGGGAATCCGGGTCAGCGGCGCGCCGTTGCTATGGACGGCCCAGGGGATGGGGGCGGCGCGGTAGGGCGCGGCGCGCGAAGATGCCGCACGATCCGTCGGGTCGCCCTACGCCCCCTTCGCCAACCGGTCGAACGCAGCCAGCCGCGCGACCAGCGCCGGCATCGCGCGCAGCGGGATCATGTTCGGCCCGTCGGAGGGCGCCTGGTCCGGATCCGGATGCGTCTCGATGAACACCGCCGCGCAACCCACCGCCAGCGCGGCACGCGCCAGCACCGGCGCGAACTCCCGCTGCCCGCCCGAGGATGTCCCCTGCCCGCCCGGCAGTTGCACCGAATGGGTGGCGTCGAACACCACCGGATAGCCGGTGCGCGCCATGATCGGCAGCGCGCGCAGGTCGCTCACCAGCATGTTGTAGCCGAAGCTGGCGCCGCGTTCGCATAGCAGGATGTTGCGGTTGCCGGTGGATGCGATCTTGGCGGCCACATTCGCCATGTCCCACGGCGCCAGGAACTGGCCTTTCTTGACGTTGATCGCGCGCCCGGTGGCGCCGGCGGCGAGCAGCAGGTCGGTCTGGCGGCAGAGGAAGGCGGGGATCTGCAGCACATCCACCGCCTCGGCGGCGGGCGCGCAATGGTCGGGCAGATGCACGTCGGTCAGCACCGGCAGGCCGGTGACGGCGCGGATTTCCGCCAGGATCGCCAGACCCTCGACCATGCCGATCCCGCGCGCGGCGTTGGCCGAGGTGCGGTTGGCTTTGTCGTAACTCGATTTGTAGATCACGCCCACCCCGGTCGCGGCCGATAATTCGGCCAGCGCGGCTGCCACTTCCAGCGCATGGGCGCGGGATTCGATCTGGCATGGCCCCGCGATCAGCACGAACGGCAGATGGTTGCCGATCGCGTGCGGGCCGACCCGAACCGCACGGGGGGCTTCGGAACTCTGCTGCGACATCGGCTCCGCCCCTTGCGCTGGTTCCGCCCCATAGCCCCCGGGAGGCTGGCGGCTCAAGCCCTGGAGGCCGCGGGTGGGAGCGGGGCGAGACGGCCGCGAACGCCCTCGCTGGGCCAGCGATGGGCGGCCCGGTGAGGTGTCAACCCCGCGGCCGCGATGGGATCGCAGCCGCCCACGGCCTGGATCGGGTGCCGCCGCGCGGTTACTCCCTCGGAAGCTGCGCGAATCAGCCGCGACCGCGATATCCGCGCACATCCTGGGGTGGGATCCACACCCCCTCGGGCGGCGTGCCGGTCTGATGGAACACGTCGATCGGGATGCCGCCGCGCGGGTACCAATAGGCGCCGATCCGCAGCCACACCGGGGTGATCGCCGCGACCAGACGGGCAGCGACGGTCATCGTGCAGGCCTCGTGGAACGCGCCATGGTTGCGGAACGAACCCAGGAACAATTTCAGCGACTTGCTCTCGATGATCCAGGCCGCGGGGATGTAGTCGATCACCAGATGCGCGAAGTCCGGCTGGCCGGTCAGCGGGCAGAGCGCGGTGAACTCGGGGCAGGCGAAGCGGATCACATAGGCGCGATCGGTGGCCGGGTTCGGCACGCGCTCCAGCACCGCTGCGTCGGGCGTGCCCGGAAGCGGCGTGGGGCGGCCGAGTTGGGTCAGCCCAGGCGGGGTTAGCCCAGGCGGGGTGAGCCCAGGCGGGGTTAGCTCAGATGGGGGCAGCCCAGGTGGGGTCAGGCGTGGGGGACTTTGCGGCGGGCGGGGACGGCGCGGCATTCAGGCTTCTCCCTGGACGGCATCGAGGAAAATGCTCACGGCGGCCAGGAACCCCTCCGGGTTGTCGGCGTGCAGCCAGTGGCCGGCATGGCGCAGGGTCACGAACCGGACGGCGGGGAACAGGGCGCGGCATCTCGGCCGATCGGCCTGGGTGACGTAATCGGACAATTCGCCCGCCAGCACCATCACCGGGCCGGCATAGCGGGCGCCGGCCGGGGTGTCCCAGCCGCCGATCTGGGTCTCCAGCGCGGCGACGATCTCGGCCAGGCCGATCCGCCAGGCGCCAACGGGGCCGGGGCTATGGCCGGGGATGAAGTTCTGCATCAGGAACGCGCGCAACGCCGGGTCCGGCACCGCGGCGGCCAACGCCGCGTCGGCCGCGGCCCGGGTCAGGCCGGGCGTCAGAGGCAGCGCCGCCATGGCCGCGGCGATGGCGGCGAAATGCGGCGGGTAGGGGCGCGGAGCGATGTCGGCCACCACCAGGGCGGACACTGCTTCGGGCCGGTCCAGCGCCAGACGCATCGCCACTTTTCCACCCATGGAATGGCCGATCACGGCGGCGGGGCCGGCGCCGAGCGCGGCCAGGGTCTCGGCGACATCGGCGGCGAGGGTGGCATAGGCCATGTCGGCGGCGTGCGGGCTGACGCCATGGTTGCGCAGATCGAACGCGATCACGCGGCGCCGCTCCGCCAGCCGACGCTGGATCGCGCCGAAATTGCGCGCCGATCCGAACAGCCCATGCAGCAGGATCACGGGGGCGCCGTTCCCGGCCTCGATGGCGTGCAGCTTCATCGGCGGCGGCCGGGCAGCACGGTCAGCGCGACGCCCGCCAGGATCAGCGCGGTCCCGCCGATCAGGTCGGGCGTGATCGGCTCGCCCAGGATCCAGTTCGACAGCAGGATTCCGAACGCCGGCGTGGCCAGGAATCCCACCGAGGCGACCACCGCGGGCAGGATCACGGTCGCCTCGATCACACCCCAGGTGCCCAGCGGCCCGGCGATCAGACCGACATACGCCAGCGACCACCAGGCCGCCGGCGCGTGGCCCATGCCGCCATGCGGGGCCTCCCACACCAGCAGCGGGGCGAGCGTCAGGGCGGCGACCAGGAAGCACCAGGGCAGCAATGTCGCCATCGGCGACGGTGGCGGGCGCGAGCGCAGGATCAGGATCGCGACGCTCCAGCTTGCCGCGGCGGCGAGCAGCAATGCGTTGCCGATCAGGGCACGACGGGATTCCCAATCGACCGCCCAGGGGCCGACCAGAACCGCGACCCCGGCCAGCCCGAGCAGCGTGGCGAGCCAGCGTCGGGCCGGGATATGCTCGCGCAGCACCAGCAGCGACAGCGGCACCACGAAGATCGTCGTGGTGTTGGCAAGCACCGCGGTGCGCCCGGCGGCCACCCAGGCCACCGCCAGATGGGCGAGCGCGAAATAGATACCAAGCTGGAACAGACCCACCCCAAGCACCACCGGCCAGTCGCCGCGCCGCGGCACGCGCAGTGCGCCGCGCGCGGCGAGCAGGGCGCAGGCGATCAGGCCGGAGAGAACGGCGCGCCCCTCGGCGAACCAGAGCGGCGCGGCGCCGTGATCGATCGCGAGCTTGGTCAGCGGCCAGCCGCTGGACAGCAGGCAGACCGAGATCAGGAGATAGGCGAAGCCGCGGCCGAAATGTTGCGCTTCCCCGGTGCCGGTGGAGGTGACGGCGGTGCGCGGCGGCGCTCCCGCCCCTGCCCCCGCCTCTGGAGGGGAGGAAAGATTTACCTCCGGGGCGGCCAAAGGGACCGGTTGCGAAGTGTCAATCTGGCGTGACATGATCGCTAATGGCCTTTTCGCTCATTGCCCGGGACCCTCGCAGCGGCCAGATCGGCGGCGTGATCTGCGCGCGTTCGATCGCCGCCGGCGCGCGGGTGCTGACCTGCGCGACCGACGCCGGCGCGGTGCTGGTGCAGCATCGGACCGATTCCCGGCTGGGCGTTTTGGGGCTGGAGTTGCTGCGCGCGGGCCATGACGCCCAACAGACCGTCGATCGCCTGGTGGCGTCAACGCCGCATGCGCATTGGCGCCAGATCGCGGTGCTGGATCGGATGGGCAATTCGGCTGCCTGGTCGGGCGCGCGCTGCAAGGCGGAGGTCAGCGAGGCGCCGGCGCGCGACGCCTGTGCGGTGGGCACCGGACTGGCCGCGACGCTGGTATCGGCGGCGATGCTGCGCGCGGTGCTGGCGGATCCGGCGCTGCCGCTGGCCGAGCGCCTGATGCTGGCGCTGGAGGAGGGGCTCGCGGCGGGCGGGAATTGCGACGGGGAGAACAGCGCGATGCTGCGTGTGATGGACCGAGCGGAGCTGGCTCTGGTCGATCTGCGAATCGACTGGGATCCGGCGCCGGTGGCCGCGTTGCGCGCATTGTGGACCCGCTTCGCGCCGCTGGCCGCCGATCTCATGCTGCGCGCGACCGACCCGGACAATCCCGCGATCCGCTACTGAACCTTGCGGCCGGTCGTGGCGCAGATGGGTAATCGGCCACATCGCGGCTTTCCCAATCACGACACGAGCTTGTGCTTCCGTTTTTGGCCCGGAGGTTGCATCCTGCGCCTCAGACCGAACGGCGAGGCAAGCTGTGATCCTGAGGGACTACGCCGCACCAGGATTTTACTGCGAGCTGACGGACAGCCTCGCGGGGGCTGAGATTCGCGCCCGGCTGGAGCGGCTGACCATCGATGCGCTGCAAGCGCGCGCCGCCGCCGCCGAGCAGGAACTGTACAATCTCGGGATCACCTTCACCGTTTATTCGGACAAGGACGCGATCGACCGCATCCTGCCGTTCGACGTGATCCCGCGCGTCATCCCGGCCGAGGAATGGCGACGGATCGAGACCGGGGTGGTGCAGCGGGTCGCGGCGCTGAACCTGCTGCTCGGCGATTTGTATCACGACCAACGCATCCTGAAGGACGGGGTGCTGCCGGCTGAACTGATCCTGACGCACAAACAGTTCCGCCCCGAGATGGTGGGCATCGATCTGCCCAACGGCACCTATGTGCATATCTGCGGCACCGACATCATCCGCGGCGCCGATGGCAACTTCATGGTGCTGGAGGACAACGCGCGTACGCCGTCCGGCGTCAGCTACGTGATCGAAAACCGCCACATGATGCTGCGCGCCTTTCCCGATCTGGTGGACGGCATCGGGTTGCGTCCGGTCGACGATTACGGCTTGCAGTTGCGCGCCGCGCTGCGCGCCTGCGCACCGGCGGCGGCGAGCGATCCGCAGATCGTGCTGTTGTCGCCGGGGGCCTACAACTCGGCATTCTTCGAGCATGTGTTCCTGGCCCGCGAGATGGGCGTGCCGCTGGTCGAGGGGCGCGATCTGGTCGTGCTCGACGAGCGGGTGTTCATGCGCACGATCGGCGGCCTGGCGCCGGTGGACATGATCTATCGTCGTCTGAACGACGATTTCCTGGACCCCGAGACATTCAACCCCGACAGTTTGCTGGGGGTGCCCGGGCTGATGCGGGCGTATCGCGCCGGCACGGTCGGGCTGGCGAACGCGGTCGGCACCGGGGTGGCCGACGACAAGGCGGTGTATGCCTACATGCCGCGCATCATCCGCTATTATCTTGGGCAGGACCCGATCCTGCCGAATGTGGAGACGCATCTGTGCCGTGAGGCGGAGGGACTGGCCTACACGCTGGACCATCTGGCCGAGCTGGTGGTGAAGCCGGTCGGCGAGGCCGGCGGATACGGGATCACGATCGGGCCGCGCGCGTCGCTTGCCGAGCTGGAAGCGTGCCGGGCGCAGCTTCTGGCCGATCCGGCGAATTATATCTCGCAGCCGTGTATTTCGTTGTCGGTGGCGCCGACCCTGGTCGAGGGAGCGGTGGAGCCCCGGCATGTCGATCTGCGGCCGTTCGCCATTACCGGCGCGCGCACCTGGGTGCTGCCGGGAGGGCTGACGCGGGTCGCGCTGCGGCGCGGGTCGCTGGTGGTCAATTCCTCGCAAGGGGGCGGTTCGAAGGATACCTGGGTCCTTGAATAACGATCTGCTTTCCCGCTCGGCGGATGCCCTGTTCTGGCTCGCGCGGTATATGGAGCGGGCCGAGAATCTGGCACGCATCCTGGACGTCAACGAAACGTTTTCGCGGGATCGGGCGGGCGCGCGGAACTGGCTGTCGGTGGTGCAGCTCAATGCCGACAACGCGGCGTTCTTCGCGCGGCACCGCATCGCCGATCCGGCGGCGGTAATCGGGTTCTACGTGACCGATGTTTCCAACCCGACCTCGATCGCAAGTTCGGTCCGCGCGGCGCGGGAGAACGCGCGGACCTTGCGTCCGCTGATCTCTACCGAGATGTGGGTGCAGCTGAATGTATTTCACAACCGGCTGGCCGGGCTGCGCGCCGCCGAGTTGGCGCCGGGGCGGCTGGCGCCGCTGCTGTCGGAAATCAAGGAAGCGTGCCAGACCCATACCGGGATCACCGAGGGCACGTTCTATCGCGACCAGGGCTGGTATTTCTATCAGCTGGGCCGGTATATCGAACGGGCCGACCAGACCACGCGGCTGGTGGACGTGAAATACCACGTGCTGCTGCCGGGGGCGGACGAAGTAGGATCGCCGGTCGATGACAGCCAGTGGAACGCATTGTTACGCTCGGCCGCCGGATATCACGCGTACCGACGGCTGCATCCGCGCGGAATCACGCCGGGCCAGGTGGCCGGATTCCTGCTGCTGAACCGGCGCTTTCCGCGTTCCGTCTATCTCTGCGTGCGGGAGGCAGAGCTGCTGCTGTCCGAATTGACCGCGCGTTATGGCTTGCGCAACGGCAATGCCGCGGCGGAGCGTCTGGACGGGCTGCGGGCGTTGCTGAGCGGCGTGACGATCGAGGATGTGCTGGTCCGCGGATTGCACGAATTCATGGATCTGGTGCAGCAGCGTTTGGGGTTGCTGGCCGCGGAGTTGGGGACCGGGTTCTTCGGCTATCCGACGGCGGAGGGCGGCGGCGGGTTGATCGAGGGCTGAGCGCGGGCGCCCGACCGCGGTGTTCCCTGCCGCCGGTATCGCAGCCCCTGAGCCTCGCACGCGGCGTCTTGCGGAATGGCCACGCTCTCCGGGCCCCCTGCCCTTCTCTTTCCCCGACTCCCGGCTGCGCCGAAGTTGCCGCCACCGGCCCGGATCGGGGATACTTGTTCCTCAGCGCCCGGCAACGAGGGATACTGCGATGGATGACACCCCCAGGACCGCCGCGGTCCGCACGCTCTGCGTCGATATTGGCGGCAGCCACGTCAAAGCGGCGGTGGTGGCCCCGGACGGGACGCTGCTTGGCGATCACGTCCGGGTCAAGACGCCGCGGTCCTTGGTCCCGGACGAGCTGATTGCGCTGATCGCGGATCTTGCGCCCAAGGCCGGCGTGTTCACCCGGGTCGCGGTCGGCTTCCCCGGCGCGGTGCGCAACGGGATGATCCTGACCGCGCCCAATCTGGGTGACGGAGCCTGGCATCGGGTGGATTTTGCCGCGCCGCTGGGCGATCGCCTGGGCGCTCCGGTGCGCCTGGCAAATGATGGCACGGTGCAGGGCCTGGGGGCGATTTCGGGCGCAGGGCTGGAATGCGCGATCACGCTCGGCACCGGCATGGGCTTCGCGTTGTTCCAGGACGGGACCCCGGCGCCGCATCTGGAAATGGGCCAGCACACCGCCTGGAAGAAGCACAGCTACGATGGCTATGTGGGCCAGGCGGCGCTGAGCGCGGTCGGGCACAAGCATTGGCAGAAACGGCTGCATCGGGTGATCGCGCAGCTGCGGGTGTTGGTGAATTTCGACCGGCTCTTTATCGGCGGCGGCAATGCGCGGCTGATCGACGCCCGGCTGCCGGGGGATGCGCGGACGATCTCGAACGACACGGGGATCACCGGCGGCGTGCGGCTGTGGGACGGGTTCGCGGAGCACCCGCCCGCGGCATGAGCGCCGGTCGCGCTTGCCGCGGCCCCGGCAAGAGCCTACATGGCCCCGCCAAGGTACGGAAAGGCGGCCCCGACCATGGCATTCGACACCCCCCCCCTCACCATCCCGCGAATCGAGGAGGCGCTGGCCTTCGACGACGTGCTGATGGTGCCCGCGTATTCCCAGGTCCTGCCCGCCGCCACCGACACGCGGACCCGGCTCACGCGCACGATTTCGCTGAATATCCCGCTGATTTCCGCCGCCATGGACACCGTCACGGAAAGCGACATGGCGATCGCCATGGCCCAGCTTGGCGGCATCGGCGTGATCCACAAGAATCTGGACCCCGACGCCCAGGCGGCGCAGGTGCGCCAGGTCAAGAAATTCGAATCCGGCATGGTGGTGAACCCGCTGACCATCCATCCCGACCAGACGCTGGCCGAGGCGCAGGCGCTGATGGGCGCGCACCGCATCAGCGGGGTCCCGGTGGTGGAACGCGACTCCGGCCGCCTGGTCGGCATCCTGACCCATCGCGACGTGCGCTTCGCCACCGACCCGTCCTTGCGCGTCTATGAACTGATGACGCGCGAAAACCTGATCACCGTCCCCGGCGACGTGGGCGCCGAGGAAGCCCGCCGCCTGCTGCATCGCCATCGTATCGAGAAGCTGCTGGTGGTGGACGAGACCTATCGCTGCGTCGGCCTGATCACCGTCAAGGACATGGACAAGGCGCAAGCGCATCCGACCGCGAACAAGGACGCGATGGGCCGGCTGCGTGTTGCCGCCGCGACCGGGGTGGGACCGGACGGGGAGAGCCGCGCCCGCGCGCTGATCGCCGCCGGGGTAGACGTGATCGTGGTGGATACCGCGCATGGCCATTCCGCCGGCGTGCTGGCGGCGGTGGAGGCGATCAAGCGAGCATCGAACGCGGTGCAGGTGATCGCCGGGAATGTCGCCACGCCGGAAGGCGCGCTGGCGTTGATCGAGGCCGGGGCGGACGCGGTGAAGGTGGGGATCGGCCCGGGCAGCATCTGCACGACGCGGGTGGTGGCCGGCGTCGGCGTGCCGCAATTCTCCGCCGTGATGGAGACGGCCGCGGCCTGTCGTGAGCGCGACGTGCCCGCGATCGCCGATGGCGGGATGCGCATGTCGGGCGATATCGTCAAGGCGCTGGCCGCCGGCGCCGAATGCGTGATGATCGGCAGCCTGCTGGCCGGCACCGACGAGGCGCCGGGCGAGGTGTTCCTGTACCAGGGCCGGTCCTACAAATCCTATCGCGGCATGGGCAGCATCGGGGCGATGGCGCGCGGTTCGGCGGATCGGTATTTCCAGCAGGATATCAAGGACCAGCTGAAACTGGTGCCGGAAGGCGTGGAAGGCCGCGTCGGCTATAAAGGCCCGGTCAGCGCGGTGGTGCACCAGTTGGTCGGCGGCGTGCGCGCCGGGATGGGATACACCGGCAGCGAGTCGATCGGCGCGCTGCAGCGCAACGCCCGGTTCCGCCGCGTGACCGGTGCGGGCCTGCGCGAAAGCCACGTGCATGACGTGGCGATCACGCGCGAAGCACCGAACTACCGGCAGGAGTGACGGGGCGGGGCGGGTTGGCGGCGGTTGACTGGTGAGCGCGGTGATCCGGCGGCTTGCTGTGCGATTGGGGGGCGGGGTGCGGGGTGCCATGGTGCGGGCGCACGTGACGTCTTGATATGCGGTGGCGTGACTTGCCAAGCTGGACCGGGGGCGATAGAGAGCCGGTCATTGCCGGGAGCGATGCGGGCGTAGCTCAGGGGTAGAGCACAACCTTGCCAAGGTTGGGGTCGAGGGTTCGAATCCCTTCGCCCGCTCCAGATTTTTCATAGGAAAACCAAGGCTTTATAAGCGGCCCTCCGGGGCCGCTTTTGCTTACATGGGCTTGGCGGGTCGATTTTGAAAGCCAGAAGTCACCGCGACGCGGCGTGTTTGGGCGCGCGGAATCGGATGCCGTGCGGTCGGCTGGGTCGTGCCTGATCTGATGGGAGCATGGGGGACCGCGCCTTGTAGCAGGCTCTTGTCGCTGCCCGCGGACAGAGGGCGAACCCGCCGCCCAATCCATCGGGCCAGGCCGCGCCGCCCTTTGCCTTGGCGCCGTTGGTGGTCGCGGACCCGACTGCGGGCCGGGACCACGCGCCGGTTCGGGCTTGGCCGCCACGCTGGCCTGGCCCTTGGCGATGGGGCTGGATCAGGCGGAGTTGCCGTCGTCGATGGCGGGCGGCAGGCGGCGGGCGCTGCGGTAATGGTCGTCGGGAAGGATCGTGGCCGA
>DAHWDR010000373.1:0-13030 GCA_027330745.1 Acetobacteraceae bacterium
GACGGCGATGGAGTTCGGCGCCTCGGCCGAGGACGTGGCGCGCATCTGCCACGCCCACCCGACCTTGTCGGAGGCGGTGAAGGAAGCCGCACTGGCCGTCGATGGCCGCGCCCTTCATGTCTGATCGCGCCCGGCGCCCGATCGCCCTGACGATGGGCGATCCGGCCGGGATCGGCGGCGAACTGACCTTGCGCGCCTGGCTGGCGCTCCGCGCAACCGGCGCCGCGTTCATCGCGCTGGACGACCCGGATCGGTTACGCAGTCTGGCCGCCGCGCTGCATTTGGACGTCCCGATCGCGGAGACCGAAGACCCCACCGCCTTCCCCCATGCCCTTCCGGTGCACCCGATCCGCCTGGCCGCTCCGGCCCGCCCGGGCCACCCCGACCCGACCAACGCCCCGGCGGTAATCGCTGCGATCGAGCAGGCGGTCCGTATGGCGCTTTCCGGTGCGGCGCGCGCGGTGGTCACCAATCCGATCAACAAGGCCGCGCTATACGCCGCCGGCTTCCCCCATCCCGGCCACACCGAGTTTCTGGCGGCCCTGACCGGGGCGACCGGGCGGCAGGAGATGATGCTCGCCATCCCCGGATTGCGCGTTGTGCCGGTGACCGTCCACGCCAGCCTGCGCGATGCGATCACGCGCCTCTCGACCGCCCGCATTGTGGCCGCGGCGCAAACCACAGCCGCCGCGCTACGGCGGGATTTCGCCATTCCGCGCCCGCGGCTGGCTATCGCCGGCCTGAACCCTCACGCCGGCGAAGCCGGGGCACTCGGCGATGAGGAAATCCGGTTGATCGCCCCGGCGATCGCCACACTCCGCGCCGCGGGCGAAGATGTGTCCGGCCCGTGGCCCCCCGATACGATGTTCACGCCCTCTGCCCGCGCCAGCTACGACGCGGCCATCTGCATGTATCATGACCAGGGATTGATCCCTCTCAAAACGCTTGACGTGGATCACGGCGTGAATATAACGTTGGGTCTGGCGATAGTTCGCACGTCTCCCGATCACGGAACGGCATATGACATTGCCGGACGGGGCCTTGCCGATCCGGCCAGTTTGATTGCCGCTCTTAATCTGGCGGCTCACCTCACGGAACGACGATGACCAATCACGCATTGCGCGGAACGCGGTCGGCGGCACGGGGGCTGGAAGCTGAATCTCTGGCTGCGACGGCCTTGGAACGGGACGGCTGGGAAATACTCGGCCGGCGGGTGCGCACCGGCGCCGGGGAGATTGATCTCCTGGCGCAGCGGGCCGGACTGATGTCGGTGGTGGAAGTGAAGGCCCGGCCGCGATTGGCGGACGCAGCAGCGGCGCTTACCTTGCGTCAGCGCCAACGTCTGATGGATGCAACCGAAATCGTCCTCGCCGAACACCCCGACTGGGCGCCGGAAGGCGTGCGGTTTGATCTTATCGTGGTCGATGCCGCCAACAGCGTACGCCGCATCAAGGATGCGTTTCGGGGCGGGATGATCGCGTAGCGGCGCCGCCGGGAACCCACAGCCGATCCCGAGCGCCGTCGTCATTCAGAACGCGCGCCAACACGAACAAGTGATCGGAAACCCGATTGAGGTAATGCCGCGCCGCCGGCGTCACCGGTTCATCCAGCGCCAGCCTGACCACCGCGCGTTCCGCCCGCCGCGCGATCGTGCGGGCCATGTGCGCCGCGGCGGCGGCGGCGGTGCCACCGGGAAGCACGAAGCTGGTGAGTGCGGGGACGCGCGCCAGCATGGTCGCGATCTCGGCCTCCAGTCGCAACACCGGCACATCGGTCATTCGCAGGCGCGTGCCTGCGTCTCCCGGCACCGCCAGATCCGCGCCCAGGTCGAATAGATCGTTCTGCACGCGCGCGAGCGCCGCATCGGCGTCCACGGCCGCTCCAGCCAGGGCCGCGCGCACCACGCCGATCGCGGCATTCGTCTCATCCACCGCGCCGATTGCCTCGATCCGCGGTGCATCTTTGCGCACCCGTGCGCCATCACCCAGCGAGGTTTCGCCGCCATCTCCGCCACGGGTCACAACCCGGTCGATCCGCACCACCGCGCGGGCCGCGCGCTTACCCATTCTGATCAGGCCCCGCTTGATCCGGCCCCGCTTGATCCGGCCCCGCTTGATCCGGCGACGGCGCCTGCCCATCCGGAGTCACCCGATCCACGAGCCCCGGGAGTATCCGGCTGAGCATCGTCGAGGCGATCGCCGGATCAACCCCAAGCTTGCCGGCGATGGCATCCAGCGTCGGCCCGCCCAGCGCCTGCTGAATCTCCGTGGCGCTGACCGGTTGGTTCGGCCCGGACCCCATCCAGGATGCCACATGCGCGCCTAAGCCGGATTGCTGAAGCTGCTGGATCAATCCGCCCACGCCGGGGACGCCCGCCGATTGCAAGGCTTCCATCACCAACGATTCGCTCGCCTCACCGCCCAGCGCACTGCTGACCATGCTGGAGATTTCGTCGAACAATCCCATCGCCGCCTCCGTTCTGGGCCGGTCGGCGCGACCGGCAAGCCATCTTGCCGCCGGCCGCGCCTGGTGTCACCCGAAAATCGGGTTACGACTTGCCGGCGTGCACGCCTTTCGCCAGCGCCGCTTTCTCGCAGACGAAGGAACCGTGCTTGGTCTTGCCGAAATACTTCGACTTGGCCGTGTGGAACACCTTGCTGCTGCGCGCGTGCCAGACCACCGTGTCGGCGCCGCAGCCGGCCTTGGCCTCGGCCTCGGTCTTGTAGCCATGCAGCGCGGTCTTGCTGACATGCGCCGCGACCGGCTTCTTCGTGTGGGCAGCATGCGCGGCGGCCACAGGGGCCAGCGCCAAGCCAAAGCCAAAAGCCGCAGCCCAGAGGCGGCGGCGCAACAAGCTGGGGGAAGCGAACAGGATCATCGGCATGGTTCTCCGTATCTGGATGCGTAACCCGACCCGGGCGCGCCTCCTTGTAGCACCATCCCGGAGCGGCAAAATCACGGCGGAACCGGGGCAAGGCTGCGTTTTCCCCGCTGCATCGCGGCGCGCCCGGTGCTAGCCTGCCAGGGTTACAACCCAGAACAAGGGAGGGTTCCAGGATGGCTCGCGTTGCATTGGTTACCGGCGGCTCGCGCGGCATCGGCGCAGAGATCAGCCGCGCGCTCGCCGCGCAAGGCCGGACCGTCATCGCCAACTACGCGGCCAATGAGGCCGCGGCCGAGGCGTTCCGCGCCGAAACCGGCATCCCCGTGGTCCGCTTCGACGTCTCGGATTTTGCCGCCTGCCAGGCCGCCATTGCCGGCATCGTCGAGCGCCACGGGCCGATCGAGATTCTGGTCAACAACGCCGGCATCACCCGCGACGGCACGCTGGCGCGCATGTCGCGCGACATGTGGGACGCCGTGATGGATACCAATCTCGGCGCCTGCTACAATCTGTGCAAAATCACCTTCGACGGGATGCGGGAACGCAAGTTCGGACGTATCGTCAACGTGGGCAGCATCAACGGCCAGGCTGGCCAGTATGGCCAGGTGAACTACGCCGCGGCCAAGTCAGGCATCCACGGCTTCACCAAAGCGCTGGCCCAGGAGGGCGCGCGCTATGGCATCACCGTCAACGCGATTGCCCCCGGCTATGTCGATACCGAGATGGTCCGGGCGGTCCCGGCGGATGTGCTGGCCAAGATTGTCGCCCGCATTCCCGTGGGCCGGCTTGGTCACGCCGACGACATCGCCCGCGGTGTCGCGTTCCTGACCGCCGATGACGCCAGCTTCATCACCGGTAGCACGCTGTCGATCAACGGCGGCCAGCATATGTACTGAGCGGTCGGGGGGGCGCGGCGCTCAGGCGCGCCGCGCCTCCTCGGCGGTTTCGGTCAGCGGCACCGGCAGGTGTTTGACGTAGTCTTTCGGCACCACCTGCCAGGTCTTCGCCACGGTCCGGTCCCATTCATGCAGCAGCCGCGCCGCATAGCGCGAATTCGTCTCCGCCACATGCCGCGCGACCAGGCCGCGCAGCACCTGATTCCAATGCGGATGCGAGATCCGCTGCCACAGCAGCGTATCGGGGTTGATCCGCTGCTCGAACAGCGCGTCGGGGTCATAGACGAAGGCCATGCCGCCGGTGAACCCGGCACCGAAATTATCTCCCACGGGGCCCAGGATCACCGCGGTACCACCGGTCATATATTCGCAGCCGTTGGAACCGCAGCCTTCCACCACCGCTTCGGCGCCGGAATTGCGCACCGCAAAGCGTTCCCCCGCCTGCCCGGCGGCGAACAGCGCTCCCGCCGTCGCGCCGTATAACACCGTATTGCCGATGATGGTGTTGTGCTGGCTTAGCAACGTCGAAGACGGCGCCGGGCGCACAACGATCGTGGCCCCCGACAATCCCTTGCCCACGTAGTCGTTGGCATCTCCGAACACTTCCAGTTTCAGCCCCTGCACCGCGAACGCGCCCAGCGATTGGCCGGCCGAGCCCCGCAGCCGCACCGTCAGATGTCCCGGCTGCAAGCCGAACATCCCGAAGCGACGGGTGATACGAGAGGAGATCTTGGTGCCGATCGCCCGATGCGTGTTGCGGATGGTGTATTGCAACTGCATCTTCTCGCCGTGCTCGAACAATGCGGGCGCGTCGGCGATCATCTGCGCGTCCAGCGTCTCCGGCACCTCGTTGCGCCCCTCCAGGGTGCAGTAGCGCGCATAGGGGCCGGGATCGGCCTGCGCCAGCAGCGGGTTGAGATCCAGATCATC
The DNA here is from genome assembly GCA_027330745.1 of Acetobacteraceae bacterium. Classification (GTDB taxonomy): domain Bacteria; phylum Pseudomonadota; class Alphaproteobacteria; order Acetobacterales; family Acetobacteraceae; genus JAJZVS01. Next base: position 4,711 of record DAHWDR010000373.1, read on the forward strand.
CAGGATATCCGCGCCGCGGCTGACCTGGTGCAACAAGTCGGTGCGTCCGATCACCTCGGCCAAGGTGCGGAATCCCAGGTTGGCCAGGATGTGACGGACATCGTCGGCGATGAACGAGAACAGGTTGATCACTTTCTCCGGCGTACCCTCGAACTTCGCCCGCAGCGCTTCATCCTGGGTGCAGACCCCGACCGGGCAGGTGTTGGAGTGGCACTGCCGTACCATGATGCAGCCCATCGCGACCAACGAGGCGGTGCCGACGCCGAACTCCTCGGCGCCGAGCATGGCGGCGATCACCACGTCACGGCCGGTCTTGATGCCGCCATCGGTGCGCAGCTTCACGCGGTGGCGCAGGCGGTTGAGCATCAGCACCTGATGCGTCTCCGACAGTCCCATCTCCCACGGCAGGCCGGCATATTTGATCGAGCTTTGCGGCGACGCGCCGGTGCCGCCGGAATGGCCCGAGATCAGGATCGCATCCGCCTTCGCCTTGGCCACGCCCGCGGCGATGGTGCCGATGCCGGAGCGCGAGACCAGCTTGACGGTCACCGTCGCGTCCGGGTTGATCTGCTTGAGATCGTAGATCAGCTGGGCCAGATCCTCGATCGAGTAGATATCGTGATGCGGCGGCGGGCTGATCAGCATCACGCCCGGCGTGGAATGACGCAGCCGGCCGATGAGCGCCGAGACCTTGATCCCCGGCAGCTGCCCCCCCTCACCCGGTTTCGCACCTTGCGCGACCTTGATTTCGATTTCGCGGCAGTTGTTCAGATATTCCGCGGTGACGCCGAACCGGCCCGACGCGATCTGCTTGATTGCCGAGCTCGCGTTGTCGCCATTGGGACGCGGCTTGTAGCGCGCCGAATCTTCGCCCCCTTCGCCGGAGTCCGATTTCGCACCGATCCGGTTCATCGCGATCGACAGCGTCTCGTGCGCTTCGGGCGATAGCGCGCCGAGGCTGATCCCCGGTGCGACCAGCCGCTTGCGGATCTCGGTGATGCTTTCGACCTCATCGACCGAGATCGGGGTGCGCCCGTCGGTGCGGAAATCCAGCAGGTCGCGCGGCGCGATCGCCGGCAGCTTCCGCACGCCCTCCGCATAGCGCCGGTACAGCGCGAAACTATCGGACGCAACCGCCGATTGCAGCATATGGATCAGCGCCGGGTCGAAGCCATGCGTCTCGCCGCCATGCCGGCGCAGCTTGTACACGCCGCCGACCGGCAGGGTCACCGCGTCCTCGTTCCAGGCCAGCGCGTGCTGGTCCAGCACCTTGCGCGCGATCCCCGGCAGTCCGATCCCCGAGATGCGCGAGGTCATGCCGGGAAAGAACTCTGCCACCAGCGCGCGGGACAGCCCGATCGCCTCGAAATTATAGCCGCCGCGATACGAGGAGATCACGCTGATGCCCATCTTGGACATCACCTTGAGCAAGCCTTTATCGACAGCTTTCTTGTAGCGGGTGACCGCCTGCTTTAGTGTGATGTCGCCGAACAATCCGCGCCGGTGCCGGTCGGCGATGGATTCTTGCGCCAGATAGGCGTTCACCGTGGTCGCGCCGACGCCGATCAGGACAGCGAAATATTGCACGTCCATGCATTCGGCGCTGCGCACGTTCAGACTGGTGAAAGTACGCAGCGACTGGCGCACCAGATAGGTGTGGACCGTGCCGGTGGCCAGGATCATCGGGATCGCGGCGCGGTCCGCATCCGCAGCCTCATCGGTCAGGATGACATGGGTGCAGCCGGCGCGCACGCCTTCCTCCGCCTCTCGGCGGATACGTTCCAGCGCCGCGCGCAACCCCGCCTCACCGTCCGCCGCCGGGAACGTCGCGTCCACCGCGCAGACCGAGCTTCCCATGAACACCCGCATCGCCTGGAACTCGGCGGTGGACAGGACGGGGGATTCCAGTTGCAGCAAGTCGCACTGGTTGGCGTCCTCATCCAGCACATTGCCGAGATTCCCAAGCCGCGTCTTCAAAGTCATGACGCGGGTTTCACGCAGACTGTCGATCGGCGGGTTGGTGACCTGGCTGAAGGTCTGGCGGAAGAAATGATGCAGCCCGCGATAGCGATCCGACAATACCGCGATCGGCGTGTCATCGCCCATCGACCCCACGGCTTCCTGCTGATCCTCGACCATCGGGTGCAGGATCAGTTCCTGCTCCTCCATGGTGTATCCGACCGCGACCTGACGTCGGCGCAGCGCCTCACCCTGGTGCAGCACGGGTTCGGGCGCGTCGGTCTTCACGATGCGGTCGATCTCGGTGATCCGCTTCGTCCAGGCGCCGAAATCCTGACGCGCGGCCAGCAGGTCCCGGACTTCCTCGTCGCGATAGAAGCGGGCAGCGGCGAAATCGACTGCGATGGTCTGACCGGGGCCAACGCGCCCCTTCTCGGCGATCCGCTCCTGCTCGAGCTTCACCATTCCGGTTTCCGAGCCGACGATCAGCAGCTTGTCGGTGGTAATGGTGTAGCGCAGCGGACGCAGCCCGTTGCGGTCCAACCCGGCGATCGCCCAGCGCCCGTCGGTGGCGGCGATCGCCGCCGGCCCGTCCCAGGGTTCCATCACCGCGTTGCAATACAAGAACATATCGCGATGCGCCGGCTTCATGGTCGCGTCCTGGCCGATCGAGGCCGGGATCATCAGCGCCTTCGCCATCGGCGCGTCGCGGCCGGAGTGGCAGAGCAATTCGAACACGTTATCCAACGTTGCGGTATCCGATCCGCCCGCCTGCACCACCGGCTTTACGTCTTCGATCCAGGGACCCAGTTCCTCGGAAGCCAGGCGGGTTTCGTGCGCCTTCATCCAGTTGATGTTGCCGGTGACGGTGTTGATTTCGCCGTTATGCGCCAGCATCCGGAACGGCTGCGCCAGCCGCCAGGTGGGGAAGGTGTTGGTGGAGTAACGCTGATGGTAGATCGCGAAACGCGACACGAAGCGCGGATCGTTCAGATCGGGGTAGAATTCGGTCAGGTGTTCGGCGAGGAACATCCCCTTGTAGATGATCGACCGCGACGACAGTGAGCAGAAATACAGCTCCGGAATCTGTGCCGCGATCGCCTGTTTTTCGATCCGGCGGCGAATCACATAAAGATCGCGCTCGAAGCTTTCCGGGTCCCCGCCTTTCGGGTTCCATAGCATGATCTGTTCGATCTCGGGCCGCGTCGCATTGGCCTTCTCGCCGATGCATTCAACGTTGATCGGCACCTGGCGCCAGCCATAGATCAGGTAGCCGAAATTCAGGATTTCGGTCTCCACGATCTGCCGGCAGCGTTCCTGCGCGCCGAGATCGGTCTTGGGCAGGAACACCTGGCCGACCGCGATCGGGCCGGGCATCAGCTTGGCGCCACCCCGCTGGACCGCGTCGGCGAAGAAATCCTGCGGGATCTCGATATGGATTCCCGCGCCATCGCCGGTCTTGCCGTCGGCATCCACCGCGCCGCGGTGCCACACGGCCTTCAGCGCATCGATGCCGGCCTGCACCACGTCGCGGCGCGGCGCGCCGTCCAAAGCGGCGATCAGACCGACGCCGCAGGAATCGTGCTCCTGCGCGGGGTCATAGGTGTGGCGCAGGGCTTTGGTGTTGCGGTCCCATGCGGCAAGGAACTCGGGAGCGGATTCGATCCGGTCGGTCATGGTCCTGTCCTCCGTCATGTCATTCCGCCGCCACCGGCAGCGCCTGCGGTTGCGCCACGTATTCATGGATCCGCTTCGCCGCGTCGCGGCCGTCGCGGATCGCCCACACCACCAACGAGGCGCCACGCACGATATCGCCGGCCGCGAACACGCCCGGCAACGCGGTCATGAAGCTGCGATGATGGATGCGCAGCGTGCCCCAGCGCGTTACCTCCAGCGCCGGTTCGCCGAACATCGCCGGCAGATCCTCGGGGTCGAAGCCCAGTGCCTTGATGACCAGATCGGCCGGCACCGTGAAATGCCCGCCGGGGATCGGTTCCACCGATTGCCGCCCGGAGCTGTCGGGCAGGCCCAGATGCATCCGCACCGCGCGCACGCCGGTGACCTCGGTCGTACCCAGGAACGCTTCGGGCGCGGAGAGCCAGACGAACTCCACGCCTTCTTCCTCGGCGTTTTTCACCTCGCGCATCGAACCGGGCATGTTCGCCCGGTCGCGCCGGTACAGGCACTGCACCGATTTCGCGCCCTGCCGCACCGCCGTGCGCACGCAATCCATCGCCGTGTCGCCGCCGCCGACCACCACCACGCGCTTGCCCGCCGCATCCAACAGGCCAGAGGCGAAGTCGGGCACGTGATCGCCCAGATTCTCGCGGTTCGACGCGATCAGATAGCCCAGCGCCGGCACGATTCCGGACAACCCCGCACCCGGCCCGGCGATCTCGCGTGGCTTGTAGACGCCGGTGGCAATCAGCACCGCGGCATGGCGCGCGCGCAATTCGGCCAGGGTCACGTCGGTCCCCACCGCGCAGTTCAGCACGAAGCGGATGCCGGAAGCCTCAGCCAGGGCGCGGCGGCGGAGCACTACTTCTTTTTCCAGCTTGAAATTCGGGATGCCGTAGATCAGCAGGCCGCCGGCGCGGTCGTGGCGGTCGTAGATGGTCACCTGATAGCCGCGGCGACGCAGTTCCTCGGCCGCGGCCATCCCCCCCGGGCCGGCGCCGACGATGCCGATCGAGGCGGATAATTCGCGTCGCGGCACGATCGGCTTTACCCAGCCGCGTTCCAGCGCGGTGTCGGTGATGTAGCGCTCCACGGCGCCGATGGTGACGCTCTCGAAGCCTTTTTCGATGACGCAGTTGCCCTCACATAACCGGTCCTGGGGGCAGATGCGGCCGCAGATCTCGGGGAAGTTGTTGGTGGCGGAGGCGACTTCGTACGCTTCTTCCAGCCTTCCCTCGGCGGTCAGTTTCAGCCAGTCGGGGATGTTGTTGTGCAGCGGGCAATGCACCGAGCAGAACGGCACCCCGCATTGGCTGCACCGGCTGGCCTGGGACGCGGCTTCCCGTTCGGCGAAGATGCGGTAGATTTCGCCGAAATCGTGGTTGCGTTCGGCGACCACGCGCTTTTCCGGCGTCTGTTGCGGCGTGTTGACGAACCGCAGCATCTGCTCCGGCATGGCGCGATCCCCTTTTCGGCTTCCGGGGATGGTTCTACCGCATTCTACCGCGATGCACCAGAGGAAAAGGGCCTATAAGGTCATAGTCGCTGTCGTAAATGCGCGGATCTTATGGGCAGGTGGCGCAAAGACCCCCGTGTCACGCCGATAAAAGGTCCGCTCCGGTTCTTTCTGCCGTCCCTTCCGGCCAAACGCGGCGCCCGCCGCCGGGGCGGAACCGGGCCAGGATGTCCGGCACCACGGCCTCCATGGGCGTTGGCGTGATCCCCAGCGCCGCCAAGCCCGGCATGTCGGGGGTCACGACGTTGTCCCGGCCCAGCATCGCCAACTGGTCGCGGGTGAACGGCTTGCCGGGGATCAGCTCGCCCAGCCGCGCCTGTAGCCGGGCCAGCGGCATCGGAATGTTCACCAGCGGCCGATGCTCGCGGCCGGTCCAGGTCAGGATCGCGACCAGAAGCTCGCGGAAGCTGCGGATATCGGGGCCGCCGAGTTCGTAAATTCCGCCGGCGGCGTCGGCCCGGGTCAGGCCGGCCAGGACCGCATCGGCCACATCGCCGACATAGACCGGCTGGAACCTTGTCGCACCGGAAATCACCGGCATGACCGGAGCAACCCGCGCCAGCCCGGCGAAGCGATTGAAGAACGCATCCTCGGGGCCGAACACCAGCGAGGGGCGGAGGATCGTGGCGGCCGGAAAGGCTTGGCGGATTTCCGCCTCCCCGGCCGCCTTGCTGCGGCCATAGGCGCTGGGGCTGGCGGGGTCGGCGCCGATCGCCGAGACATGGACCAGACGCGCCACGCCGGCGGCGGCGGCCAGGCGGGCGATGCGGCCGGCGCCCTCGGCATGGATACGGGCAAAATCGCCGGGGCGGCGCTCGGCCAGGATGCCGGTCAGGTTCACCACCCAACTAGCGCCGGTCACGGCGCGATGGACCAGGGCCTCGTCGGTCACCGGGGCATATAGCGGCACGATCTGGCCGACCGTCCCCATGGGTTTCAGCGCGGCGGCGGCCACGGTGTTGCGTCCGGCGATCCGCACCGTCAGGCCGCGGCGGGCCAGACGCTGAACGACGTAGCGGCCGATGAAGCCGGCACCGCCAAAGACGGTTGCGACGGGACGAGGGGTCATGGCGCGGACTCTGAGCGATGATGGAGACGTGCGCCGTGATAGAAGCGCGCGGCGCGCGGCTCAAGGCCGGCTTTGACCTGCGCGGCCGGGGAACGTATCACGCCGGGGCCGGTGGGGCGTCGCCAAGTGGTAAGGCAGCGGATTTTGATTCCGCCATGCGGAGGTTCGAATCCTCCCGCCCCAGCCACGCGCCGTCCCGTGCCCGCCGATCGGATGGGCGGCCCGGCGTGAGCATGACCGATGGCCCGACCGTGCGATTCCCTGTCTCCGGGGGCGCGCTCTCCCGCGCCGGTGCGGGGGGAGTTGCGGGTTGTTGCGGATTCGGGTGGGGGGAAACACGCGCGATGTGGCGGCGCCGGGGCGTTGCACGTTGGTGATACCGATCTGCCTGGAACGCGACTCTTGTCCTTGCGTGCCGGCCGGGCGCCGCCGTCATGGCCGGGCTTGAGCCGGCCAGCTGCGCACGGGCGATCGGGGGTGGATGGCCGGCTCAAGGCCGGCCATGACGGGAGGGGTTCCGGGAAGGGTTCAAGCCTGGCAGTGCGTCGGCCTCTTGGCGGGTTGGGATGACACGGGGTGGCTTCGGCATTTCGGGGCCACCGGGGACATAAGAGCGGTCAGGCGCCAGCACAGGAACGCGGGCAGGTTGTTTGTTTTTATGTCGCAACATTATGGGCGCGCGTTTCCCGCCGCCAGGTCAGGCGGAATTTTCGGCCGGGTCGCCGCGGGCGGTTTCGGGCGCTTGTAGGGCCGCGCGTTCGGCGCGCAGCCGTGCCTCCAGCATCTCGTACGCCATCTGGTTCACCCGCAGACAGCGCGCGAACCCGCGCGGCGCCGGGCGCAGTTCGTCGGGATGCAGCGGCTCGGTCGGCGGGTCGGGCCAATATGCCGGCGGCAGCAGGTCCGGGTTCACCCCCAGCATCCAGCCCAGCCGGCGCAGCAGCCCGGCGAAGCGCGGAGCGGCGTCCAGCAGATCATCCGGGCGCGTGCCCTGGAGGAACTGCTCGAACGCTTCCACCGCCGGCTCCAGATTCGGCATCATGGTGACCAGCCAGCCATGCTCGCGCGTGACCTGCAAGACGGTGAGTTGGTCGGGTTCGCGGCGCGGCGGCTTGGGGGCGCCCAGGGCGGGGTCGGGCGTGGGGTTGAATGGGATTGCGGGGGTGGGTGCGGGCGTGGCCGGCGCGCCGCGCCGTGGCGCGGTCCCCGCGAGCCAGCACAATTCCGCGCCCAGGCGCTGGATGCGGCGCCAGACCGCGTCCAGCAGCGGTCCCCGCGGGAATGTCCATGGCGCCTGCGCGACAAAACACGCCAGCAGCAGCCGGAAGACGCCGGTGAGGCTGAAGATCGGCGCGGGACAGGTCTCGGCGGTCGACACGGGGTGGGGGCACCGGGGAGGCGAGCCGGTAGCTATAGGAGGGAAACCCTAATGTAGGGTTAGGATTCCCGGGGCTGCGTAAGAAAAACCTGGTGGGGCGGTTGGCGGCGCGCGGCGGCGCGGCAGACAGACGTCCGCTGTCGGGGGGGGGATCCCGTAGTCCGTGCGGTAACGTTTCGTTTTATTTATCACGGCGGAAGAGCGGAGGGCCACGGAGGGCCACAGGAGTCGTGCCGGGGGTGATCGCGGGGGAACGCATGGAATGGATGATCGGGGAGCGCGGGGCATCGGCGGACCGGTCAGCGCGCCATTATGCCGCTCCGCTCGGCGCAGTTGCGCATTTATCTCCGCATGAGTGGAATTCGCATCGGACTGATTCTGAACTTCAACGTGCTCCGCCTGAGCAAGCGGCTTCATCGTTTCGTCGTATAGCCGCCGAGGCGCAAACCGTTCCGACTCCTGTGGCCCTCCGTGGCCCTCCGCCCTTCCTCCGTGTTAATATTACGTGCTTGCCAACGGCACTATATACCCGAAGCAGCGTCGGCGGCGTGGCAGACGGAAGCCCACTGTCGGGGGAGCGATCCCGCGCTCCGTGCGGTGACGTTTCGTTTTGTTTATCACGGAGGAAGAGCGGAGGGCCACGGAGGGCCACAGGAGTCGTGCCGGTGGTGATTGCGGGGGAACGCATGGAACGGACGATCGGGGGCGGATGGCCGGCGCA
>DAHWDR010000378.1:0-4471 GCA_027330745.1 Acetobacteraceae bacterium
TCGTCTCCTCGCTGGCGGGTGCATCCCGCGCCCCGGATTTCCCCGGAGCCCGGCGGCGGCGCGTGGCAACGCGGGCGGGCGCCCGCTCTGGGTTCGCGCGCCTGCCGATCCGCCGCCGACCGGTCCGCCCGCGGCGGACAGCGGCGCGGGCGGCCGGCGACGCTGGCGGTTGAAACGATCATCGCCACGGTCCCGACCGGCGGCAAGCCGGACCAGCCGCACGCCCACCGCGTTTCCGCCCCGCTAGTCCAGCACTTCCAGCAGCCCCGCCAGCAGCGCCGCGCGCGGGGCCAGTTGGCGCCAGCGGATGTGCTCGGTGTGCACATGCGCCCCGCCACCGGGGCAGCCCAGCCCGTCCAGGGTCGGCACCCCCAGCGCCGCGGTGAAATTCCCGTCCGATCCCCCGCCCCGGCTTTGCTTCGGCAGCCGCATCCCCAGTCCCGCCGCGACCGCCCGCGCCGTCTCGTACATCCCCAGCCCGGCGGCGGTTTCGGCGAAGGGCGGCCGGTTCATGCCGCCCTCCACCGCCACGGCGCAGCCTGGGGTCCGCGCCGCCAGCCCGCGCAACGCCGCCGCCATCGCTTCCCCGTCCGCCGCCGAGGCCACCCGCAGATCGATCTCGCAGCCGGCATCCGGCGGGATCACGTTCGGCCGCGTGCCGCCCCACACCGGCGCGGCATTCAGCGTGATGCCCCGGTCCGCATCCACCAGCGCGTGGACCGCCTGGATCTGATGCGCCAGTTCCACCACCGCGGAGGCCCCGTCGGCAAAGCCGTTTCCGGCATGGGCGCCGCGCCCGGTCACCCGCAGCACGAACCGCCCCACGCCCTTGCGCGCCGTCACGCAGGCGCCGCCCGCGCCGGCCGGCTCCGGGATCAGCGCCCAGGCCGCGCCGCCGGCCTCTCGCTCGATATGCGCGCGTGAGGTGGGCGAGCCGACTTCCTCATCCGGTGTCAGCAGCAGGACCAGCGGCCGCGCGGTCGGCACGCCCTGGCGCAGCACCGCGCAGAACACATGCAGCGCCAGGTAGCTGCCGGCCTTCATGTCGAAAATCCCCGGACCGTAGGCGCGCGGCCCGTCCACCCGGAACGGCATCGCCGCCAGGGTCCCCGGGTCCCAGACCGTATCCAGATGCCCCGCGATCAGCCCCGCGCGCCCGTCCGGCGCGTCCCGCCCCGGGGTGCGCGCCACCAGCGTATCGCCGAACCCGCCGGTCCCCTGATGGCGTTCCACCACCGCCCCGGCCGCGGTCAGATCGGCCTCGGCCAGGTCCATCAGGCGGTTGACCATGTCCGGATGCGTGGTGGGCGTTTCCATCCGCACCCAGGCGGCCAGCCCCTCCAGCAGCGTCTGCGCGCTTGCGGTCACCGTCTGCGCCATGTCGGCCCCTTGCGTTTCCGGGCCACGACACACCGCGCCGGCCGCCCTGTCCAGGGGTTTCGCCCGCCCGGCCGCGCGGGCTAGAAGCCCCCAACCATTTCGGAGCCGCCCTATGTCCGCCAGCCTGTTCCAGCCCGTGACCTTCCGGTCCGTCACCGCGCGCAACCGCATCACCGTCTCCCCCATGTGCCAGTACAGCGCCACCGACGGGCTGGGCGATGACTGGCACATCCAGCATCTGGGCGCCCGCGCCGCCGGCGGTGCCGGGATCGTGTTCACCGAGGCCACGCATGTCTCGGCGCCCGGCCGGATCAGCCAGGCCTGCCTGGGTCTGTGGGAGCCACGCCATCAGGCGCTGCTGACCCGGGTGGCCGCGATCATCGCCCGCAACGGCGCGGTGCCGGCCATTCAGCTGGCCCATGCCGGCCGCAAGGGATCGAGCCAGCGCCCCTGGGACGGCGGCAAGCCGATCGCGCCCGCCGAGGGCGGCTGGGTGACGCTGGCGCCGAGCGCGATCCCCTTCGTCGCCGGCGCCACCGACCCGCATCCGCTGTCCGCCAATGAGATCGCCGGCATCGTCGCCGCCTTCGCCGCCAGCGCCCGCATGGCGCGCGCGGCCGGGTTCCAGATCGTCGAAATCCACGCCGCGCACGGCTACCTGGTGCATGAGTTCCTGTCCCCGCTGGCGAACCGCCGCAGCGATGCCTATGGCGGCGACCTTGCCGGCCGGTCGCGCGTGCTGATGGAAATCCTGGACGCGGTGCGCGCCGAATGGCCGGCCGAACTGCCGCTGTTCGTGCGCCTGACCTGCTCGGATTACATGGCCGGCGGGATCACGCTGGAGGAGGCGGTCGCGGTATCGCGGCTGCTGGCCGCGCGCGGCGATGTGGACCTGATCGATTGCACCGGCGGCGGGATCAGCCCGGATGTGCGGATCCCCTCGCTCCATCCCGGCTATCAGGTGCCGTTCGCGGAAACCATCCGCCGCGAGACCGGGCTTGCCACCGGCGCTGTCGGCCTGATCACCGAGGCGACCCACGCCGCCGAGATCGTTGCCAACCAGCGCGCCGACCTGGTGTTCCTGGCGCGCGCGTTGCTGGCCGATCCCGCCTGGCCGCTGCGCGCGGCGCGTACGCTCGGCGTGAAGCCCGAGCTGCCGGCGCAATATCTCCGCGCCGCCTGACCGCGTGGGGCGGGCCGAGGTTGCCCCTCGCCCGCCCCCGTGCCTAGGATACCTCCCGGTAGGGATCGCCACGCCCGATCCCAGGACCGGTGAGGAAAAACCCAGATGTCCCAGGCTGCCGTCGCCCCCAGCGAAGCCTCCACACCCCGCGAAGCCACCGCGCTTTACGCGAAGCTTGAGGACCGCATCCTCGCGCGCGATCAGCTGGGTGCCAGCGCGGTCTATTACGATCTGGTGCGCGCCGGCCGCCCGGTGGCGGAAATGGTCGGCCAGGCGGTGCGCATTCACGCCCCGTATACCCATGTGCCGTATCATCAGCGTATCGATAACGGCTATCCCAATTTCGTCAACAACGATCATTGCCTGCTGTCGGCCCGCGCCAGCTTGCATCTGAACAAGCTGCTGCCCGGGCCGCTATCGGGACTGCCGTTGGCGCAGACGATCTGGTACATCCCGACCGGGCTCGACATCTGGAACCAGAAGCTCGGCAAGGCGCCGGGCCATTACATGCGCGGCTTCCGCGGCGGGCCGGTGCAGAATCCGCCGCCGCCGCAGATCTACTGGGCCGACCAGGAACCGCTGCGCGAGACCGGCCCGATCCGCGAGCGTCTGGGCCACTGGCTGACCCTGGTCGAGCGCGGCGAGGTGATCGAAGCCTATCGCGTGTTCCTGGGCCTGATGGAGGACAAACCGCATCGGCGCGAGGTGCTGGCGGAACTCGCGTTCGCCGGGTTGATCGATGTGCAGGACCGGATGCTGTACAACCGTTCCTATACCACCGGGCACAAGGCGTATCGCGCGCGCGCCACGGTGGAGATCGGCGATGCGATCGGCTGGGACAACGCGCATCACGTGTTGTATGCCGGCGCGCTGGATATCGCGGTCGGTCCGCGCTGGTATTCCACTTACGAAATGGCCTGCAACGCGGTGAAGATGTTCATCGACGGCGAAGGCCTGCACGCGGTCCCCTATGGTGGCGCGAGCGAGCGGGAGACCAGCCTGCTGGCGAACACCGAACCGCTGAACCAGGCGGAATCGGCGGCGCTGATCGAAGCGCTGATCCGCCAGCCGGAGCCGGCCTATGTCGAACAGCTTGCCAAGCTGCTGCTGGCCGGCAAGGGGCCGCGCCAGATCCTGGACGTGATCCAGATCGCGGCGGCGCAGGTGGTGATCGAGACGCAGAAGGACACCAATTTCTCGATGCCGCAGCATTGTTACGAGTACTGTAACACGCTGGGCTGGTTCTACGACACGTTCCAGCATCCGCTGCGGCTGAAACTGCTGTTCGTCGCGGCGAGCTTTCTGAACCGCGACGCCTGGCACCAGCGGCTGACCGGGGATCTGACGGGGGACCACCCGAAGGCGCCGGCCGGCGCGGACCGCATGACCGCGGGCCAGTTGCTGGACCGGGTGGAAGGCGCGGTGCTGTCCTTGCACGGACCCGACAGCCTGGCCTGGACCCAGGCCTATCTGGACAACGTGGCCGATCGCCGGCCGCTGGTGCAGCGCCTGGCGCTGTCCGCGTGCCGCCTGGGCAACGATCCGCACAACCAGGAAATCGCCCAGTGCATGTTGGAGGATTTCGGCAAGAACCGCAGCCCCGAGCGCGACCGGCTGCTGCTCGCCGCCGCGCAGCACACCGCGGTGCACCGCAAATACGGCGACCCGCAGGAGCCGTCGCGGCGCTATGGCGCGGCGCTGGAGATTGCCGGGCTGTAGCGGCGTGTTTGCCCCGGTCCGGGGCGCCGTGGCACGGTAGCGTCCCCAAAGCGCCCCGAGGCCCAAGCGCATGTCCGCCCTGACCCTTCGCGTTGCCATCGCCGACTACCCGCATGTCCGCGCGCTGCGCGACGGCACCGTGCGGTCCGATCGCGTTGCGTTCCGCTTCGAATCGATCGCGCCGATCTC
>DAHWDR010000385.1:0-5097 GCA_027330745.1 Acetobacteraceae bacterium
CGTGCCCCTGCGCGATCCGGCCGATGCCGGAAGGCTGGCCGCTGCCCTGCTGGCCGCCGGCACCGACGCCCCGGTGCATGCGCTGGGGGACGCCGCCTGGCTGCGCCTGTCCGCCCATGCCTACAACACGATGGATGATTACCGGCACGCCGGTGATATCCTGGCGCGTTGTCTCGCGGAATGAGCGCGTCGCAAAACGTCTCGAAACGCGGGATTTATGGCTTAATACGTGACGTGCGCGGCTCACGGCGCCGGCCGTAACCGCTTCTTTACTGTTCGCGCGCCAAGGTCCGCTTGTGCCGCGCCGCTTTGGGGGTGGCCATGCAGGAGCAGGCTTCAGATCCATGTCCCGTGTGCGTACCCAGCTTTGGTTGGCGGCGGCGATCTTTGGCGGGTTGCTGAGCACGGCCGCGCCGGCGCGCGCGGGACCGAATCTGTTGAAGAACAGCACGTTCGGCACCAAGAGTTTCCAATACTGGACCTACGCCCCGCTCGGCACCCTGACGTCGGCGGCGGTGGTGATCCAGACCAACAATGTCGGCAACAACTACCCCACCGGCGCCTATGGGGAAGCGATTCCGATAGACCCACTGACCACCGGCAGCCCGACCAAGGCGTCCGGCTACGCTGCGTATTTCTCCACCGACACGGGGTCGGAGACGCTGTCGCAGTCGATCACCTTGGCCCCGGGCAGCTACGCGATCGGGTTCGACGTCTTCGTGCCGCAGAACGGCTTCGGCAATCCGAAGGATGCCACCCTTAGCGCGCAGATCGCCGGCACCACGGTGCTGGCGGCCACCAGCGTGGCCGCGATCGCGACGTCCGGCGGCGTGGCGACCTGGCTGACGATTTCCTCGCAAGCGCAGATCGCCACCGCCGGAACCTATCTGGTCGATTTTACCTTCACCGGGGAAGGTGTCGCAGCAAAGGATATCCTGGTGGACCGGGTCTATCTGACGGCCCTGTCCATCGGTTCGGGCAGTGGAACGCCGGTGCCGGAACCGGCGGCGGCGACGCTGCTCGGCGCCGGCGCGGTGGTGCTGGCCCTGGTCCGCCGCCGGCGTCAGGCACGGTAACGCGCGATCGCCGCCGGATCGAACGAGAACCCCCAGCCCGGCCGCTCCGGCACCACGGCCTGGCCGTTTGCGTCCAGCTCGATCCGCTCACGATAGATCGGTTCGAACCAGGGCATGTGTTCCAGATAATACCCGCCCGGCAGCGCCGCCAGCAGCGCCAGCGACATCTCGGGGAACAGGTGGGACGCACAGGGGATGTGGAACGCCTCGCACAGATGCCCGGATTTGAGGAACTCGGTCGGCCCGCCCATGCGTTGCAGATCGGGCATCACCACGTCGGCGGCATTGGCCTGCAACAGCGCCAGCACGCCGCGATGGGTATAGACGGTTTCCCCTGACGCCAGCGGCGTGTCCAGCGCGGCGGCGATCGTGGCCTCGCCTTCGTGGTCGTGGCAGATCACCGGTTCCTCGAACCAGGTCAGGTCCAGTTCCTCCAGCATCCGGCCGATGCGGATCGCCTGTTTCACGCTCATTTGCTGGTTCGCGTCCACCATCAGCGCCACGTCCGGCCCCACCGCCTCACGCACCGCGCGGACGCGCGCGACCATGCGTTCCGGCTCGGTCGGGCCGACCCGCGTTTTCATGGCACGGAACCCGCGCGCGCGGAACCCGGCCGCTTCCTTCTGCAACGCATCGATCGACGATCCCAGCCACAAACCGCCGCTGGCATAGACGGGCTGGGCCGGCCGACAGGCGCCGATCAGATGCGCCACGTTCAGCCCCGCCGCCTTGCCCCGCAAATCCCATAGCGCCATGTCGATCGCGGCGAGGCCGATCACGGACACGCCCTCGTAGCCCAGGAAATTCAGGTCTTTCCAGGCGCGCGCGTTCAGCGTGCCGCCCTCGCGCGGGTCCAAACCCAGCACCAGGTCCTCCAGATCGCGGATCATCGCGTGGATGGTGGCGAGGCGGCGGTTGTTGATCGAGAACACCAGGCCCTCGCCCACCAGGCCCTGATCCGTCTCCAGGAAGGTCAGTACGCAGTCGGCGGTGCGGATCGATCCCAGGATCGCGGTCAGGATCGGCGGGTTGATCGGCAGTTGCACGATCTCGGTGCGCAGGCGGGTGATCTTCATCCTTGGTCTCCGTCGTTTTTCAGGTCGCGTGGTTGCGCTTCGTCACCCATCGTTACTGCGTTCCGCGATAGGCTGCGCCGTGTCATCGCGAGACCGTGCCCATGGACAGCGACACCGCACAAGCCCTGATCCGCTTCGGCTTCGGCCGCCGGGGCGCCGAACCAGCGCCGCCCGACCCGCGCGCCTGGTTGCAGGGGCAGTTGCGCGCGGCCGGGCCGGCGCCGCTCGCCCCCACCGACATCGCGCTGGAGGCGTTGCGCGCCGACCGCCGCGACAAGCCGAAGCCGATGCAATCGCGCACGCGCGCGCTGTTCCTGCGCGATGCCCTGGCACATCTGACCCAGGCGCTGACCACCGACCAGCCGTTCCGCGAGCGCCTGGTATGGTTCTGGACCAATCATTTCACCGTCTCGATCCGTCAGGGGCCGGTGGCGGGGCTGGTCGGGCCGTTCGTGGCCGAGGCAATCCGCCCGCACGTGACCGGGCAATTCGGCGACATGCTGCGGGCGGTCATGCGCCACCCGGCGATGCTGCTGTATCTGAGCAACGCGTTTTCGATCGGTCCCGACAGCCCGGCGGGGCGGCGCACCGGGCGCGGATTGAACGAGAATCTGGCGCGGGAAAGCCTGGAACTGCATACGGTGGGGCTGGCGTCGCGCTTCACCCAGGCGGATGTGACGTCGTATGCGAAGATCCTGACCGGCTGGTCGATCAACATCAAGGGCGATCCGCCCGGGTTCCTGTTCCGCCGCTTCGCCCATGAGCCAGGCTGGCAGACGCTGCTGGGCCACCGCTTCCCGCCCGGTGAGGACGGCGGCGTCCAGGCCCTGGCCTTCCTGGCCGCGCACCCTGCCACCCAGCGTCATCTGGCCACCGAGCTGGTGCGCCATTTCGTGGCCGACGACCCGCCGGCCGCCGCCGTCACGCATATCGCCGGAGTGCTGACGCGGACCGGCGGCGATCTGGGCGCGGCCGCGGCGGCGCTGGTCGGGCTGCCCGGGGCGTGGCGGGCCGAAACCAAGCTGCGCACCCCGCAAGAACTGCTGGTGGGCGCCGGCCGCGCGTTGGGCGTACGCCAGGCCAACCAGCCGATGCTGGGGGCGCTGCATCTGCTGAGCCAGCCGCTATGGGCCGCGCCGCAGCCGAATGGCTGGGCGGACCGCGCCCGCGACTGGGCCGCGCCCGAGGCGATGCTGCGTCGGGTGGATTTTGCCTACGCGCTGGCCGGGCGCGTGCCGCGTCCCGCCGCCGCGGTGGGGCGGGATGCGCTGGGGTCGCGGCTGCGACCGGCCACGCGCACCGCGCTGGCCCGCGCCGGATCGCGCCGCGACGCGCTGGCGCTGCTGCTGTCTTCCCCCGAGTTCCAGAGGCGCTGATGCTCTCCCTGTCCCGTCGCGCGACGCTGCTTGGCCTGGGGGTCTCGGCCTCCCTGGGTCGGACCTCCCTGGCCTTCGCCGCCACCGGTGGGGAACGGCGATTCGTGGTGGTGATCCTGCGCGGGGCGCTGGATGGCATGGCGGCGGTGGTGCCGTACGGGGACCCCGGGTTGCGGGACCTGCGCGGATCGCTGATTCCTCCGGCGCCGGGCATGCCGGGCGGGATGGGGGATCTGGGCGGGTTCTACGGGCTGCATCCGTCCATGGTGCAGGCGCTGGCGATGTATCGGGCCGGCGCGTTCCTGGTGGTGCACGCTGTCGCCGGGCCGTGGCGGGTGCGCAGCCATTTCGAGGCGCAGGACGATCTGGAATCGGGTGCTCCCGAACGGCTGGACAGCGGCTGGCTGAACCGGGTGGCGGGCGAGATGGCGGGGGGGGCTGCCCAGGGCGGCATCGGCCAGGCGATGGCGGTGGGGGTGGATATGCCGCTGCTGCTGCGCGGGCCGGCCCGGGTGGGGTCCTGGGCACCGGCGGGGTTCGGCAAGGTGGCGCCCGATCTTTACGCGCGCGCGGCGGGGCTGGCGGCGGCGGACCGGGTGATCGGGCCGGCGCTGGCGGAAGGGCTGCGCGAGCAGGGATTTGCCGATGCGACGCTGGGCATGGCAGGGCGCGGCAAGGTGGGGCGCGGCAAGGCGGCGCACGGGTTCGTGGCGCTCGCCGGCGCGGCCGGACGGCTGCTGGCGGCGCCGGGCGGGCCGCGGCTGGCGGCGCTGGAGGTAGATGGGTGGGATACGCATGTCGGGCAGGTGCCGCGGCTGCATTACATGCTGTCGGAACTGGATCACGGACTGGCGGCGCTGCGCGCGTCGCTGGGGCCCGCCTGGAGCAACACGGTGGTGCTGGCGATGACCGAGTTCGGACGCACGGCGCGAGTGAACGGGACGCACGGGACGGATCACGGCACGGCGACGGTGGCGTTTCTGGCGGGCGGCGCGGTGGCCGGGGGGCGGGTGGTGGCGGATTGGCCGGGCGTGTCCGGCGGGCGCTTGTTTCAGAACCGGGATCTGGCGCCGACGCGGGATCTGCGGGCGGTGGCGAAAGGCGTGCTGGCAGGGCATCTGCGCCTGGGGACCGAGGCGCTGGCGCGGGTCTTCCCGGGGAGCGGCGGGGTGGAGGCGGAGGCGGGGCTGGTGCGGACGTAGCGCGCGCCGTCCACCCTTACGTTGGCAACCGCAGCAACCGGTCCGCGTTCCCATGCGCGATCTTCGCGCGATCGGCCGGGGAGACCGGCAGCGCATCCAGAAACGCCCGGGCGCGCGCGTTCGATGCGAACGGGTAATCGACCGAGAACATGATCCGGTCCGCGCCGAAGCTCATCAGCGCCGCCATGAACGGGACCATGGTGAAGAACCCGCTGGTGGTGATCCACACCTGATCGACGATCGTCTGGCGCACTGAGCGTCGGAGCCGCGCTTTCGCCTCGGCGGCGGTGGTTTCGTCGATGCGGTCCAGCATGAAGGGCAGCGCCTCCCCCATATGGCCGATGACGATCTTCAGGCCGGGATGGCG
>DAHWDR010000152.1:0-6702 GCA_027330745.1 Acetobacteraceae bacterium
GGATGGACCCAGACATAGCGCATCCCGTTCCAGTGCCAATGCCCCGCCACCGCGCCGGCGGGCGGTGGCGGGGGCGCGGCGGTCGCGGCCAGTGCCAGCACCAAGGCCAAAAAAAATCGCGGGCAAGACTCGTAGAAGGACTGGCGCAAGCCGCGCGGGGACGCTAAAGGCCGAGACGCGATGCGGCGAATCCAGAGGCGCCGTGCTTCCTTGCCGTCCGGCCAACCCGACAGCCTGCGGCCCGCAACGCGTCGCGCCACAATGGAACGAGGAGACATCATGTCGAAAGCCTTCATCGCTCAGGCGATCCAGGAATCCGCCGAAATCACCGGCGCCTCCGCGAACCGCGCGGCCGGCCATGTGATGGACGCCATCGTCAAGGAACTGAAGAAATCCGGCAAGTTCACCCTGCCGAGCTTCGGTACCTTCACCGTGCGCAAGACCAAGGCGCGCAAGGGGTTGAACCCGCGCACCGGCGAGGCGATCAAGGTGAAGGCCGGCAAGACGGTGCGTTTCAAGGCCTCGCCGACACTCAAGAAGGCGGTCTGAGGCTGCCGCACGGGACATGCCGGCGCAACGCCCGCGTGTCCCGCGCCGCCCCGGCTCCGCTATGTTCGGCGCGCATTCGTCATGGCCAGGTTTGACCCGGCCATCGGCTCGTGCGCGCACCTGCCGCAGGCCCCCTTGCAATGCTGGGGCAGATGGCCGGGTCACACCCGGCCATGACGGGTAGCGCGTGACGGAAACAGCGCGGCGCGTCTCCTGGCTGGGGGCCGGAGCGGTGCTGCTTGGTACGCTCTCGGTCCCGCTCGATTCCGCGGTGAACGTCGATTTTCCATTCATCACGCGGCATTTCCAGATCGCGATCCCTGACATCCGTTGGATCGTCATCTCCTACACCCTGACCAGCGCCAGTCTGCTGCTCGTGTTCGGGCGGATTTCCGATCTGGTCGGGCATCGACGTGTGTTCCTGCTGGGCACGGCATCAAGCGCCCTGTCGTTGCTGCTCTGCGCCGCCGCCCCCGATTACCCGCTGCTGCTTGCAGCGCGCGTGGCGCAGGGCGTGGGCGCAGGTCTGGTGCTGGCCTGCGGGCCGGCGCTGATCACCGCCGTCTTCCCCGAAACGGACCGACCGCGCGCGCTGGGGCTGTACACGTTGGGCTTCGGCCTGGGCGGCGCGCTGGGGCCGGCGGCGGGCGCGCTGCTGATCGCCCGCTTCGGCTGGAGCGCGGTGTTCTGGGCCCGCGCGCCGCTGGCCGCGGCCGGCGCGCTGGCCGGGCTGCTGCTGCCGATCGCACCGGCCGTGCATCGCCCGCGCTTCGATGCCGCCGGGGCAGCGCTGCTGGTGGCGGCGATCCTGGCGCTGCTGGCCGCGTTCAACCTGCTCGGCCAGCCGTTTCTGGCCGGGGCGGCTGGCCTGGTCGCGCTGGGACTGGGCACCGGGTTCGTTGCGGTGGAGCGGCGCGTGGCGATGCCGCTGATCGATCTGGCGCCGTTCCGGCTACCCGGTTTCGCCTGGATCAATCTGGCCTCGGTCACCCTGAACATGGCCGGATTCGCGGTGTTGCTGCTGGTCCCCTTCGCCCTGGCACGGATGGCGGGACTGTCGATCGCCGCCGGCGGGCTGGTGCTGGCGGCACTGCCGTCCGGCGTGATGCTGGCCGGGCCGCTGGCGGGACGTCTGGCGGGGCTGGTCCCGCCGCGCGTGCTGATGACCGCGGGCGAGGCGGCCTGCGCGTTGGGCCTGCTCGGGATTGCCTTATCCCCCGCCCGGATCGGTGTCCTGGTTGCCGCGATGGTCGTGGCGGGGCTGGGCCTGGGCGCATTCCAGGTTGGGTATTTCGAGCTGCTGACAGCGACCATCCCGCGCCGTGACCGCGGCGTGGCCGGCAGCCTGGGGATGCTGACCCGCACTCTGGGGTTGGTGGCGGGCGCCAGCCTGCTGATGGCGCTGTTCCAGAGCCTGCTTGCGTCGGGTTTGGCTGCGGGGCTGGATGGCACGGCAGCCTTCGGCGTGGGGCTGCGCGACACGTTCCTGGCCGCCGCCGCGCTGGCGGCGGCGCAGGCGGTTCTGGGCCTGCGGGTCAGGTGACCGGCTGAAACGGGCCGGCGCCGTCCGACACCGCCAGCAATCCGGTGCGGATGTCGAAATGCGCGCCGTGCAGATGCAGCGTGCCGGCTTCCAACCGGTCCGCGATCCAGGGGAAGCTGCGCAGATTGTCCAGCGACAGGCGGATGACCTCGTGTTCGCAGTGAAGCTGCGGGTCGGCGGGGGCGCAGGCGAGCGTGCGGGCGCGGGCGGGCGCGGCCAGGCGCAGCCAGGGAGCGATGAAGCTCCCGGGGAAGCTTCCGGGCGCGCCGGGCAGCCCGTCCAGCAGCGCGCGCACGCCGCCGCATAGCCCGTGGCCCATCACGATGACATCGCGCACGCCCAGCACCAGCACGGCAAATTCCAGCGCCGCGCTGGTGCCGTGATACGCATCGTCCGGCTGACATGGCGGGATCAGGTTGGCGACGTTGCGGATGGTGAAGATCTCGCCCGGGCCGGCATCGAAGATCATGGCGGGGTCCACGCGGCTGTCGCCGCACGCCACCACCAAAGCGCGCGGGGACTGGCCGCGTTCGGCCAGTGTTTCGAAGCGGCGCCGGCGAGCGGGCCAGGTTCGGGTACGGAAGCGGCGATAGCCGGCGATCAGGGCATCCATGCAGGATGGGTTAGCCGGTGGCGCGGGGATAGCCAAGCCGGTCAATGACGTCGCCGTGCAGCGCCTCGAACGCGGCGATCTGCGCCGGGGTGAGGAAAGCGCGAAACCTGGAAATCTCGCGTGCGTGGATTTGCGGGCGCGCGGCCAGCGCGGCATCGTCCATGCGGTTCACGTCCTCCGCGACGGTCAGCGGCAGCAGCGCTGCGGGCAGTTCCAGATGGCGGAAGATCGCGGCCATGGTGGCATCGTAGGCGCCGGTCAGGGCTTCCAGCCTGACGTCCAGGATCTCCGGGCACGCCCATGTCCAGGTCCGCAACGCTTCCATGGTGTTCGCGGTGTAGCCGGCGAGCTCGAAGGCGAGGCCCGACTCGCGGTCGCGATCCAGCAGATTCTGTTGATACGATCGTCCGCCGAGCCCCAGCAGATAGGCGCGCTTCCATAGCTCCGGCTTGTGCTGGCAGGCGAAATCGACGCGCGGGTAGGTGATCGGCGCGGTCAGGTCGAAATTGGTGTTGATGCACCAGCCCTCGTCGGTCCGCCGGTGATAGAGATAGCCCGAGACCCATAGATCGCGCGGATCGCGCAGCATGCGGATGGCGCGGAACCGGCGCACGGGTAGGGCGCCGATCAGCGAATGCGGCAGCAATACGATATCGGCATCGGGGTCGATATGCGCCACCCGGCCATATTGCACGACCACGCTCAGGCCAAGCTGCTCGCCCAGGCGGCGCATGACGTGATCGAACAGGCTGGTGCCGGATTTGTGATAGGTGAAGATCAGGCGCTGTGGCGCGGGATGGTCGCGCCAGGCGCCCAGCGCGGCCAGCACCGGCGGCTTGTCCGCCGGTGGGCGCGGCGAGACCGGATGTGCCACCAGCGTCTCTGCCGTGCGCATCGCCAGGCGCGGAATCCAGAGATGGGGGAGCAGAACGATCTCCAGGCCCAGGGGGGAGCAAGAGCCGCGTAATGGCTGGGGGAAGGCGGTGAAGCCACGGCCGGCATAGTCCTGGCGATATCCCTCCTGCGCGCCGGTGTCCCAGATGGTTCCGGCTTCCAGCAGGATCAGATTGATCGCGGTCTGATCGTCGCGCTCCCGTGCCGCGCGTGCGGCGACGGCGTGGAAGAAGCCCGCGGTGGCGGGGCCGGCGCGGACCGCGAACCAGCCGCAGCACAGCACGAAGCCCTGGTGCTGGAATGCCGCCTCGGGATGGAACGTGCCCTGGGAGAACACGAGATCGCCCGTCTGCTGCTCCCAGCACATGGGGATCGGATCGCGCAACCAGACCGCATCCAGATCGGAATGGATGAAATCGATCCCGCCCTCGGCCAGGGCGGCAAATACCGGCAGGCGGCGGGCCCAGAAATCGCCCAGCGAGCCGTCGAA
Organism: Acetobacteraceae bacterium; assembly: GCA_027330745.1. Classification (GTDB taxonomy): domain Bacteria; phylum Pseudomonadota; class Alphaproteobacteria; order Acetobacterales; family Acetobacteraceae; genus JAJZVS01. The sequence continues at coordinate 4,090 of DAHWDR010000152.1, forward strand.
CCCGTGGCGCAGCACCGCCACGCCGCGCGCCGCCAGCGCGTCCACGGCCGTCGCATCCATCGCGACCGCCAGGATCCGCGTGCGTCCGAGCGCGCGCAGATGCGCGTGCCAGTTGTCGAACAGGGTAAGAAACGAGGTGGTGACGAAAGTCACGATCAGCGGGCCGGGGCCCGGGATCGCGTTGAGCTGGCGGACCCAGGGTGACGCGGTCACGGGACCCCGGGCGGCAGGGCCAGGCGGATCGCGCCGAACGCATCGACGCTGGCGGTGGCGCCGGCCGGGACCAGGCAGGTGGCGTCGTATTCCTGCACGATCAGCGGCCCGGGAAGCGGAGCCGCGGCCAGCGTAGCGCGATCCAGCACGCGGGTTTCCACCCAGCCGCTCTCGGCGAACCAGGCGCGTCGGTGCGCCGGCGTGGCGGCGGCGGCGGGCGGGATACGCGCGGGCAGCAGCGGCGCATCCGGCACGCCGCTTGCGGTGACACTCAGGCCCATCAGTTCGACCGCCTCGCCCGGTCCTGCGCGGAAGCCATAGAGTTGTTCGTGCGCCAGCGCGAAATGTTCCGCCAGCGTGTCCAGCCATGCCGTTGCGTCGCCCGCCGGCAATGGGACGGAAATCTCGCTGGACTGACCCAGATAGCGGGCCAGCGCGCTGCGACGGAAGGCGCGGCGATCGGGTGGGAAACCCTCGCCGGCCAGGCGCGCGTCGGCGTCCGCCTCCAGCGCCGCCAGTGCCGCGCCCAGCGGTGCGGCGTCGGCGCCCGGCACCACCGCGCGCAGGCTGCGGGCCAGGTGGTGCTCGGCCTCCGCCACCAGCAGGCCGAAAGCGCTGAACACGCCGGGAAGCGGCGGGACGATCACGCGCCGGATGCCAAGCTCGGCCGCGATCGCGGCGGCGAACAGCGGGCCGTTGCCGCCGAAGGCGAGTAGCGCGAAATCGCGCGGATCGTGCCCGCGTTCCACCGTCACGGCGCGGATCGCGCGCATCATGCTGGCGGCGGCCAGGCGCAGCATCCCGGCGGCGGCCTGTTCCACCGACAGGCCGAGTGGCGTGGCGAGCCGCGCCGCGATCGCCGCGCGCGCCGCCGCCGCGTCCAGCGGCAGCGCCCCGCCCGCCAGCCCCGTGGGATCAAGATAGCCAAGGACAAGATTGCAATCGGTGATGGTGGGCTCGGTCCCGCCCTGACCGTAGCAGACCGGTCCCGGCACGGCGCCGGCGCTGTCCGGCCCCACCTTCGGCGCCCCCGCCGGGTCCAACCGGCAGATCGAGCCGCCGCCGGCGCCCACTTCGGCCAGATCGATCGCCGGAAGTCGCAGCAGATAGCCGGCGCCGACCAGCAGGCGCGATCCGGCCATGACGCCGGCGCCCACTTCCAAAGCCTCGGTACGGCCCACCTTGCCGTGTTCCACCAGGCCGGCTTTGGCGGTGGTCCCGCCCATGTCGAAGGTGATCAGGCGCGGTTCCTGCAGCGCCGCGGCCAGCGCCGCCCCGCCCACCACCCCGGCGGCGGGGCCGGATTCGACGATATGCACCGGTTGCGCGGCGGCGAAGGCGGCGGTGGCCAGCCCCCCGTTCGATTGCATCAGACGCAACGGCGCCGCGATCCCGCGCGCGGTCAGGCGCGCGGCGAGTGCCGTGACATAGGCGCGCACCACCGGCTGCACATAGGCGTTGATGACGGTGGTGCTGGTGCGGGGATATTCACGAATCTCGGGCAGGATGTCGCTGCTGATCGAGATCGGCAGGTCGGGCAGGGCGGCGCGCACCGCTTCGGCCACGGCCTGTTCATGCGCCGGGTTGGCGTAGGAATGCAGCAGGCAGATGGCGAGGCTGGCGACGTGTTCCGCGCGCAGTACGGCGATCGCGGCGGCGATCGAGGCGGGGTCCAGCGGGATGGCGATGCTGCCGTCCGGCCGCAGCTTCTCGATCACCTCCAGCCGGAGCCGGCGTTCCACCAGCGGCGGCGGCTTGGTCCAGCCGATGTCATAGACGCGCGGCATCCGCAGGTCGCGGATTTCCAGGATGTCGCGGAAGCCGGCGGTGGTGATCAGCGCGGTGCGGGCGCCGGTGCCTTCCAGGATGGTGTTGGACCCGATCGTGGTGGCGTGCAGCACCGCATCCACCGGGCCGGGGCATTCCTCCAGCAGCGGGTCGAGGCCGGCCAGGATGCCGTCCGTGTAGTCGTGCGGGGTGGAGGCGATCTTGCGGGTCCGCATTGTTCCGTCCGCGCCGATTACGACCAGATCGGTGAAGGTGCCGCCGATGTCGATGCCGATGCGGAGGCTCATGACAAGCCTGCGAGTGACAGGCGCCACTGGACCGCGTCGGGCGGCGGAACGCGCCGGCCCTCGGCGGCGCTGCGAGCGAGGTCGGTCACGGTGACGCGGCAATCCCTTCAGCAAACGGGGCGCATGCTGGCGTGGCGGGATCGCCGCGTCAAAGCCGTGGGCGCGGGCCGATGGCGCGGCGAGACGGCCTCTGCCAGGATGCGCGCCTTCGACACGGAGAGACGGTCATGCCGGCCCTCGGCCACGTGCTGCTTACGGCGTTGCACGATCACGGCGCGCGCGAAATCTTCGGCCTGCCGGGCGATTTCGTTCTGCCCTTCTGCAA
>DAHWDR010000433.1:0-9404 GCA_027330745.1 Acetobacteraceae bacterium
CGCGGGGTCGTAGCTGTCCAGCTCCAGCCAGGCCAGGTCGTATTCCTCCAGCGCCTGGGCGATGCGGATATAGCCCTCGGTGCGGAAGTTGAAGTTCAGATCCAGATGCAGCCCCACCCCCGGCCCGGCGCCGCGGGCAAAGGCGGCCATCTGCGCGCGCAGCCCGGCGATCAGGGCGCGGTCGGCGGGCAGGTCGGGGGCGAAGGGCGCGTTGAACCCGGGCATATGCAGGCCCGGCGCGTCGCCGAGGCGCAGGATATTGGTTTTCAGCCCGGCGAACCCGGCGGCGGCCACGCGCGCCCCCTGGGCGGCCACGTCGTCCAGAGTGCGGATCGGCGCGGCGCCGGTCCAGGCGCGGAACGCCTCGCCATGCAGCGCCTGGTAGCTGCCGCAATGCGACCAGTAGAGCCGCAACCGCTCGCGGATCGGCCCGCCGAGCAATTCGTATACCGGCACTCCCAGCGCACGCGCCTTCAGATCGACCAGCGCGTTCTCGATCGCCGCGATCGCCTGCTGGTTGATCCCGCCCGGGGCGGCGCGTGTGACGCCGTGGAGGAACGCGGTGTGGCGCTCCACCGGCCGCGGGTCGGCGCCGATCAGCCGTTCTCCCAGCCGGCGGATCACGGCGGACAGGCCCTGCGAGCCATATGACTCCATGAATTCGGACCAGCCGGTCAGGCCGGTGTCGGTGGAGATTTTCAGGAACGAGAAATCCCGCCAGCCGCCGTCGCAATGCAGGTCCTCGATCGCGGTGATACGCATGCAGGGTCCCTCCCGGACCGGATGCTACGCGCGGGTTCCGGGCACGTCAGCCCACCACCTCGCCGGCCGCGATGCGCCGCCGCCCGGCCGGCGTGTCCAGCAGCAACGCCCCGTCCGCGTCCAGGCCGCCGAATGTCCCCTCGATCACTCCGGCCGCCGCCGGACCACCCAGGCGCACCCGCAGCGCGGTGCCCACGGGATGCGCCCGCGCCAGCCAGGCGGCGCGGATCGCGGCGAATCCGCCCGCCTCCCATCGCGCCAGCCAGCCGGCCAGCGCCTGCAACAGCGGTTCCAGCGCCCCATCCGGTGTCAGTGCCACCCCGGCGGCGCGCAACGAGGTTGCCGGATAGGGCGTGTCGGGCGGCGCCCAGGCCAGGTTGACCCCCATGCCCAGAATCGCCGCCGGTCCCTCCTGCTCCACCAGCAGTCCGGCGACTTTCCCGCCATCGATCAGCACATCGTTGGGCCATTTCAGGCTTACCGCGCCGTCCGGGAGCAGGCCCGCAAGCATCTCCCCCAGCGCCACGGCGGCGACCAGTCCCAGCTGCGGCAGCCGCGCCGGCGGAACCGCCGGTTCCAGCAGCACCGAGGCATACAGATTGCCCGGCGGGCTGGCCCAGGCTCGTCCCTGCCGGCCGCGTCCTGCGGTCTGTTCAGCGGCGATGATGACCAAGCCAGGCGGTGCGCCCTCAGCGATCAGCCGGCGGAGTTCATCGCTGGTGGAGGCCAGGCGCGTATGACGCTGGATCAGGAAAGCCGGAAGCATTGCGGTACCTCGCGCTTGCGCCGGCGCGCGTGGCCCGGCAAGGGGGCGGTTATGGACCTCTCCGCGTTCGATTTCGACCTGCCACCCGAGCGCATCGCCCAACACCCCGCGCGCCCGCGGGAGGCGGCGCGGCTGCTCGCGGTGGGCGCGACGCTGGCGGACCGCCATGTCGGCGACCTGCCGGCGCTGCTCGCCCCGGGCGACATTCTGGTCAGCAACGACACGCGCGTGATCCCGGCACAGCTGGCGGCGCGGCGCGGCGCCGCGCGGATCGGGATCACGCTGGATCGGCCGCTGGCGGACGGCACCTGGCATGCGCTGGCGCGCAACGCGCGGCGGCTGCGTCCGGGCGACACGCTGGCGTTCGACGGCGCCGCCCTGACCGCGACCGTCGCCGCGCGCGATCCGGATGGCGGGGTCCGGCTGGCGTTCTCGTTGACTGGGGAGGCCTTCGCCGCTGCCTTGCGCGCTGCCGGCCAGCTTGCCCTGCCGCCCTATATCGCGCGCCCGGCCGGCCCCACCCCGGACGATGCGGCCGATTACCAGACCGTGTTCGCGCGCGCGGATGGCGCCGTCGCCGCGCCCACCGCCGGGTTGCATTTCACGCCTGCCCTGCTGGCCGCGCTGGACGCGCGCGGCGTGGGTCGCGCCACCGTCACGCTCCATGTCGGCGCCGGCACCTTCCTGCCGGTGCGCGACGGCGACCCCGCGGCGCACCGAATGCATCCCGAGCGCGGCGTGCTGGACCAAGCCGCCGCGGCGGCAATCAACGCGGCGCGCGCTGCCGGCGGGCGGGTGGTCGCGGTCGGCACCACCAGCCTGCGGCTGCTGGAATCCGCTGCCGGGGCGGACGGGCAGGTGCACCCCTTCGCCGGGGAAACCAGTTTGTTCATCTTGCCCGGCTACCGGTTCCGCGCGGTTGATCGGCTGCTGACCAATTTCCACCTGCCGCGCTCGACCTTGTTCATGCTGGTCGCGGCCTTCGCGGGGCTGGAGCGGATGCAGGCGGCCTATCGACACGCGATCGTGACCGGCTACCGGTTCTACTCCTACGGCGACGCCTGCCTGCTCGACCTGCTTGCCTGACGCAACCATGGCGCGCGGCGGACGGGACGTGCTAAAAGCCGCCCGCGCGGCGATAAGGGACCAGAGAATGACACGCATCCGGCTGATGAGCGCGACCCTGCTGACGGCCGCGATGGCGTTCGGCCTTGCGCATCCGGCGTTCGCGGCCGATCACATCAACCGCGCCCGGGCCGCGATGGCGAAGGGCGATCTGGATACCGCGCAGATCGAGCTGCGCAACGCGGTGCGCGATAATCCGCGCAACGGGGAGGCGCGGTTCCTGCTCGCCGAGGTGGAGCTGGAGAAGGGCAACCCCGCCGCCGCCGAGACCCAGGCCGAGGCCGCCCGCAAGCGCGGTTACAACCCGCGCCAGGTGATCCCGCTGCTGGCCCAGTCGATCCTGTCGCAGAACCGGCCGCAGGCGCTGCTCGATAAGCTCAAGCCCAGCGGGACCGATAAATCGGTCGATTCGGACATCGAAGTGGCGCGCGGCTCGGCCTATCTGACGCTCAACCAACTGCCCCAGGCGACGGCGGCGTTTGCCCATGCCGAAACGCTGGACCCTTCCAACGCGGTCGCCTGGTTTACGGACTCGCGACTGAATCTGGCCCAGGGCAAGCTGGCGGAGGCGAAGACGAAGCTGGCGCGCGGCCTGGCCGCGGCGCCGAAATCGGTGCGCGGACGCACGTTGCAGGCACAGATCATGGCGATCGACCATGACGTACCGGGCGCGCTCAAGCTGCTGGGCGAGACGATCCAGCAGCGTCCGCCGGCGCTTCCGGCCCGGCTGCTGCGCGCCAATCTTCTGATCGCGCAGGGGAAATTCGCCGCCGCGCGCAAGGACGATGCGTTCGTCATGCGGGTGCTCCCGGGCAATGCCGAGGCGATGTTCCTTGCCGCCGTGCTGTATCACCAGGAGGGTAAGAACGAACTGGCCGATCAGGTGCTGGACCGGTTGCAGCCGATGTTCCCGAATCTGGTCAAGGGCTGGTTCCTGCAAGCTGCGGTGAAGGACAGCCTGGGCCAGGAGGAAGCCGCCGCGGCATCCGCCCGACGCTACGTGGCGCAGGCGCCGGACGATCCGAACGGCGCCAAGCTGCTCGCCTCGATCGAATTCAAGCTGAACCATCCCGAGCGGGCGATCCCGCCGCTGGCCCGCCTGGTCGCCGATCACCAGGCCGACGCTCAGGCGTTCGACATGCTGGGCCGTGCCTACGCCTCGCTCGGCGATCCCGCGCAGGCGGCGAAGGAGTTCGAGGAAGCCGCGAAACGCGCGCCGAAGGATGTAGGGGTGCGGACCCAGTTGGCCTCGACCCTGCTGCAAAGCGGCCATGCCAATGACGCGGTCACCGAGCTCGACGAGGCGCTGGCAATGGCGCCGAAGCAGCCGGAGGTAGGAGAGGCGCTGTTCCTGGCGGCGATGAAGACCGGGGACATGGACAAGGCGGCGGCGGCACTCAAGAAGATCCAGGCCGCGCAAGGCGAAACCCCGGTGGTGCGCAACCTGGAGGGGTTGCTGCAACTGGCGCGGCTGCAACTGCCGCAAGCGAAGGCAACGTTCGCGGCGATCACCAAGGCCGCTCCGAACTTCGTTCCGGCGCAGATCAATCTGGCGCGCACGCTGGCGATGGCGGGGGATCAGAAAGGGTACGAGGCGGTTCTGGCCGTGCTGCTTGCGAAGGCGCCCACGTCCGAACCCGCGCTGACCCTGTTGGTCAACGCGCGGCTGGGCACCGGCGACATGACCGGCGCCGAGCAACTGCTGGAAGCGGCGCACAAGGCGGCGCCGAAATCCATCCCATTGGTGCTGCGCCTGGGCGATCTGTACATCCGCGATCATCAACCGGGCAAGGCGCAAGCGCTGGTGTCCCAGATGTCGCCGGCGGCGTTGCCCGGGCCGGCGCTGCTGGGGCTGCAGGCCGCGGCGCAGATCGCGCAGAAGAACGACAAGGCCGCCCAGACCACGCTGGCCGCATTGCTGGCGGACGAACCGCACGCGCTGGTGGCGCGGCGCGAACTCGCCGCGCTGAAGATCAAGGACGGCGATTACGCGACCGCGCGCGACCTGATCAAGGCCGGGATCGGGCTGACGCCGAACGACTATCAATTATATCTGGATTACGCGCTGATCGACCTCAAGCAGAACAACCTGGACGCGGCGATCGCGACCGCGCGCACCTTGCGCGACCAGGATCAGGGATTCGCGGTCCTGCAGGCGCTGCCGGGCGATGTGTGCATGGCGGCGAACCAGCCGGAACGGGCGATCAAGGAATATCGGCAGGCATTTTCGCTCAGCCCGTCGCTGCTGCTGGTCGCGCGGATCGCCGGCGCCGATGAACGGATGGGCAAACCGCATCTGGCGGCCACCGAGTTGAAGACCTGGCTGGCCAAGCATCCGGGCGATCTGGGCGCGATGCGGCTGTTGTCCGGAATCGATATCGCACGCAAGAATTACGCCGAGGCGAAGGACTACCTGCAACAGATCCTGGTCAAGGCGCCGCAGGACGGGCCGAGCCTGAACAACCTCGCCTGGATCGACCAGAAGCTGGGCGACGCGGCGGGTGCGCGCAAGCTGGCGCAGCAGGCGTATCTGCTGTCCCCGGGCGCGCAGACCGCCGATACGCTGGGTTGGATCATGGTCACCGGTGGCGATCCGGCGCAGGGCGTGATTCTGCTGCGCCAGGCCCATGCCGGCTCGACCGATCCGCGCATTGCGTATCATTTCGCGGTGGCGCTGAACGATACCGGGGCGCCGGCCGCCGCCATCCCGCTGCTGCGCCAGGTCGTAGCGTCGAAGCAAAGCTTCCACGACAAAGCCGACGCCGCGGCGCTGCTGTCGCGCCTGACCAAGGGGTCGTGAGCGAACCGATCCGGCTGCTGACGTTCAGCACGCTGTATCCGAACGCGGCGCAGCCGACGCACGGCGTGTTCGTCGAGAACCGGCTGCGCCAGCTGCTGGGCAGCGGACAGGCGATGGCGCAGGTGCTGGCGCCGGTGCCGTGGTTTCCCTCCGCCGCGCCGCGCTTCGGCGCCTGGGCCGCGTTCGCCCGCGCGCCGCGTGCCGAGACGCGCCATGGCATCCAGATCGCGCATCCGCGCTTCCCGGTGATCCCGAAACTGGGCATGCCGCTGGCGCCGTGGCTGCTGTACCGCGCCGTGCTGCCGCACGCGCGCCGGGTCGCGGCCGAGGCCGGGGCGCAGGCGATCGACGCCCATTACATGTATCCCGACGGCGTCGCGGCGGTGTGGCTGGGCCACGCGCTCGGGCTGCCGGTGGTGATCACCGCGCGCGGCACGGATGTGAACCTGATCCCGCGCTACGCCCTGCCGCGGCGGCTGATCCAGGGCGCGATCGCCGGGGCCGCCGCGCTGGTGGCGGTCAGCGCCGCGCTGGGAGAGGCCCTCACCGCGCTGGGCGCCCCGCCTGGGAAGGTAACGGTGCTGCGCAACGGGGTGGACCTGACATTGTTCCGCCCGCCGGCGGATCGCGATGCGGCGCGCGCGGCGCTGGGACTGACCGGCCCGACCTTGCTCTCGGTCGGCCATCTGATCGCGCGCAAGGGCCATGATCTGGCGATCGCGGCGCTCGCCGGGCTGCCCGGATGGTCGCTGCTGATCCTGGGTGAGGGGCCGGAACGGGCGCGGCTGGAGGCGTTGGCCGCCGCGCCCGCCCTGGCCGGACGGGTACGGCTGCTGGGCGCGCGTGCGCATGCCGATCTGCCGGCGATCTACGGCGCGGCGGACGCGCTGGTCCTGGCCTCCGCGCGCGAGGGCTGGGCAAATGTGTTGCTGGAGGCGATGGCCTGCGGCACGCCCGTGGTCGCCTCCGACATCTGGGGCAATCCGGAGGTGGTGCGCGCCCCACAAGCCGGGCGGATCGTGGCGCGCACGCCGGCGGCGATCGCGGACGGCGTGCGCGACCTGGCCGCAGCGAGGCCGGACCGGGCGGCGACCCGGGCCTATGCCGAGGGGTTCGGCTGGGAGCCTACGACGGCGGGGCAGCTCGCGCTGTTTCGCCGCGTGATCGCCGAGGCGCGGGAAACAGCGGGCCGATAGGCGCGGGGGCGGCCAGGACCGGATCGAGCGGGTTACCCCAGAACCGGCTTCCGGCGCGCCCGAGCAGCAGGAGATCCGGCTTGATCCAGGCCAGCGCGCGCGCCCGTGCGGCGGGAGACGCCGGACCGCCGAGCAGGATCACGGTCCGCAGCGCGGCCAGATCGGCGCGGGCGGGGCGGAGAAAGGACGCGGTTTCCAGCCGCGCGGCGGGCAGGACCAGGACCGTGGCGCCGGTGGTGGCGGCGGCGGTGAGCGGGTCTTCGGTGGTGGTGCGCAGCGCTGCCACCTCCGCTGCTTGCCAGGCGGCGGCGGGGACAGCGGCGAGCAGGACCACGTCATCCGGGCGCAGATCCGCCCACAGCAGCAGATCGGCGCGCGCGTCCGGACCGGGGCCGGCCAGGGCGCGGAACTGCGCGAGCGCGGCGGCGGGATCGGCGGCGACGGCGGCGACCAGGCAGGCCCAGGACACCGGGCCGGGACGTTGCAACGGCCGCAGGGCGCGCAGGAACGCCCAGGCATTGGTGGTGGCGACACGCTCGGGGTGGGGGAGGGACAATGGGGCGGACATGCGAGGTGAAAGGGGGGATTGATCGGGGAGGAAGGTGCGGTCTATATGCCGCCTCCCGCTTGGACGGGGCCATAGCTCAGTTGGGAGAGCGCCTGAATGGCATTCAGGAGGTCAGGGGTTCGACTCCCCTTGGCTCCACCATCGCTTAGGCCTAATGTCTTAATTTACCTGGATTTTCTAACGAGACTTCGGGGCGGTCCCCACCAGAGCCTACATTCGGGCGCCGAAGGCGGGCGAAGCCTCCGACGAGGATGACGGCGCCGCGGGTGATGCGAGGGGGAGGCCTATGGCCCGATTCTGCGGGATCCTTTTCTTTTGCGTACTCGCCCTTGGTGGGGCGCTCGTGAGCGTGCACGCTGCAAACGTGCTCGAGATAAGCTCAGAGCGATACCCGGCGCGGCTTTTTTGGTGGGTAGTTTCGTTCCTAGCGGTCGGGTTCGCCCTTGAGGCGGCCAAGTACGCAGTGACGACATTCAGCTTGCATTTTTTGACGGACGCGAGCGAGACCAGTTTTGCAAGGGTCGGAACGCGTATCGTAGCCCTTGTGCTCTCGCTTGCCTCCTTCTCCGCGCCGATCGTCGTCATAGTATTCTTCTTGCGTGACTTTCTTTGAGCGGGGGCTGTCTTTAATCCGGCGGCCTGGAAGCAACCCGTAAATGTTTGACCACGCGCACCAGTGGGGCGCCCGGCTCGCCGCCAAGCCGCCGTTCCGCGATCAGCCAGGCGGCAGCGCAAGGCGCGGAGGCTTTTGTTCTCTTCTCGCTCTTCCGCCATCCTGCCGGCCAGGGTCTAACGACTACCCCAGGACGCGGCATAGCCGGCAGGGTACTGCACCACCCCTGGGCCACCGGCGCAGAACGCCGCCTGCGCGCACACCCCACCGCCCAGGGCGGATCAAGCCGCTACCGATATACCTCGCGGTGGTGCGCCACCCGGAGCACCAGCACCACCAGCACGTCGCCGCACAGGGTATAAATCACCCGCCAATCGCCAACCCGCAGCCGGTAACTGTCGCTACCGCGCAGCGCCTTGACGTTACCGGCGCCGTGCGGATTTGCCGCGAGCCGGGCCAGGGCATTGGCGACACGCTGGCGCGTTGGGGAGTCCAGGGCGTCGAGCTGGCGCTCCGCCTCGCGCGTGGTCCGGACGGTCCAGGTCACGCGGCGTCGGGATCAATCCGGATGCCCCATCGCGCGGCGAGTTCCTCCAACGTCGCGCCAGGCGGCCGGCCCTCGGCCTCCCAGCGCGCGAGCGCTTCCTCGGCCGCCCGGGCGTCCTGTTCGTCCTCGAGGGCTTCCAGTACCGCAACATCCTCGATCGGCACCACCGCCGCGACCGCCTTGCCGTCGCGGGTCAGAAGCACCCGATCCTTGTCCTGCTCGGCGTGCGCAGCCGCCTCGGCCAGCCGATCGGCGCCGGCATCGCGTGGCAAGGGCATCGTCAGGGCAGCGGGCATGAGGAACCTCCGCCTGGGAATATAGGAGACGCACCACCAAAGAGGAACAACTTATGCGGCGTGCGCCCCTCGTCGGCGGGTCGGCCAGCGCCGCGCCGTTGCGGCCCTGCCCCCCCGCCTGACGCGGCATTGGACTCCCGCCCCTACCCATGAGTATCCTTCCGCCCGACCAACCCGGGGGAAGCGCGCGCATGACCGACGTGGCCTGGACCAGCACCACCCACCGCATCGCCGGCTCGGCGCTGCATCTCAGCCGCGCCGGCACCGGCCCCGCTGTGCTGGTGCTGCATCACGACATCGGCACGCCCGACCGCCTGCCGTTCTACGATGCATTGGCGGCCCGTTACGACGTGCTGGTCCCGCATCTGCCCGGCTGGGGCCGATCGGAACGACCCGCCTGGATGCGCCACCCGCGCGACGTCGCGGCGATCGCGCAATGGCTGCTGGCCGAGCTCGGCGTGTCCAACGCCGCGCTGCTGGGTCTCGGGTTCGGCGGCTGGATCGCAGCCGAGATGGCGGCGCTGGCCCCGCGCGATTTCCGCGCGCTCGCGCTGGTCGGCGCGATGGGGATCAAGCCGCCAGAGGGCGATATCCTGGACCAGGCGATCGTCAGCTACCTGGCCTATCCGCAGGCCGGGTTCCACAACCAGGACGCGTTCCACGCGGTGTACGGCGACGTCTCCACCGACCAGCTGGAAGCCTGGGACATCGCCCGCGAGATGTGTTTCCGC
>DAHWDR010000013.1:0-5667 GCA_027330745.1 Acetobacteraceae bacterium
GCTGGCGGCGCTGGACGCGACGCGCTTCGTGCCGGATGTGGGACGCAACCGGATCGGCAGCATGGTCGCGGCCAGGCCGGACTGGTGCATCAGCCGCCAGCGTGCCTGGGGGGTGCCGATCCCGGTGTTCCTCGATCGCCGCTCCGGCGCGGTGTTGCGCGACCCGGCGGTGGTGGAGCGGATCGTGGCCGCGTTCACCGCCGAGGGGGCGGATGCGTGGTACGCCTCGCCGCCCGCGCGGTTCCTCGGGCCGGATCGCAATCCGGACGATTTCGAACAGGTGCGCGATATCGTCGATGTCTGGTTCGAGTCCGGATCCACCCATGCGTTCACGCTGGAAGCACGCGGGCTGCCATGGCCGGCGGATCTCTATCTGGAAGGCTCCGATCAGCATCGCGGCTGGTTCCATTCGTCGCTGCTGGAGGCCATCGGCACGCGCGGCGCGGCACCGTTCAAGGCGATCCTGACGCACGGCTTCGTCACCGACGAGCAGGGGCGGAAAATGTCGAAATCGCTCGGCAACGTGGTGGCGCCGGAAGAAGTGCAGAAGACCTATGGCGCCGATATCCTGCGGCTTTGGGTGATGATGTCCGATACCGCCGAGGATCTGCGCATCGGACCGGAAATCCTGAAGCAGCAGGCGGAACTGTACCGCCGGCTGCGCAACACGCTGCGCTGGCTGTTGGGCGCGCTGGACGGGTTCACCGAGGCCGAAGCGGTACCGGCCGAGCAGATGCCGGAACTGGAACGCTGGGTACTGCACCGGCTGACCGAGCTGGATGCCCGGATGCGCGCGGCGGTGGACAGCTACGACTGGACCGGGGTGTATCCCGAAATCCATCATTTCTGTGCCACCGATCTGTCGGCGTTCTATTTCGATATCCGCAAGGACGCGCTGTATTGCGATCGGCCCGACAATATCCGCCGGCGCGCCGCGCGCACGGTGCTGGACGTGCTGCACCGCACGCTGTGCGCCTGGCTGGCGCCGGTGCTGTGCTTCACGGCGGACGAAGCCTGGTGCGCGCGCTTCGGCGACGCGGACAGCGTGCATCTGCAACTGTTCCCGGTGTTGCCGGCAGCGTGGCGGGATGATGCCCTGGCCACAAGATGGGCACGCATCCGCGACATCCGCCGACGCGTTACACTGCCGCTGGAAGATGCGCGTCGCGCCGGCATCATCGGCGCATCGCTACAGGGCCAGGTGGAATTGCCGTTACGTCCGGAAGATGAAACCCTTCTGGATGCCGAGGCTTGGACCGAGATCGCCATCGTGTCCGGGCTGACCACCGTCCTGGATGCGGGCGAGCCCGCGGCCACCGTCACCCTCGCCTCCGGCGCCAAATGTGCGCGCTGCTGGCGCGTGCTGGAGGAAGTCGGCACCCTGCCGGTCCATCCCGCCCTCTGCATCCGCTGCGCCGACGCGGTGGAGTCCGGCCTGGTCTGCCGCCCGGCCGCCGCCGCGTGAGGTTCCATCGTCCGGCCGGCATCGGCGCGCTGGTCGCCGTGGTGGTGTTCGGCGCCGATCAGGGATCGAAATACTGGATCCTGCATGTGCTCGATCTGCCACGGCGGATCGATCTGCGCGTGATGCCGCATCTCGATCTGACCATGGTGTGGAACCGCGGCGTCACGTTCGGGCTGCTGACCGGGCGCGGCGCATGGGACGCGGTGATCCTGGCGATCCTCGCGCTGGCGATCGTGGCAGCGCTGGCGGTGTGGCTGTGGCGCAGCACGCGGATCGCGCAGGCGGTGGCGATCGGGGCGATCGCCGGCGGCGCGGTGGGGAATGTGCTGGACCGGCTGCGCTACGGGGCGGTGGTGGATTTCATCCGCGTCCATGCCTTCGGCTGGTCATGGTACGTGTTCAATCTGGGGGACGCGGCGATCGTCTGCGGGGTCGCGGCGCTGGTGTTGCTGGGCGGCGGGCGGTCGCGGGGGGCCGCCAACGAGTGATCCGCCGCCGGCCCCCCTACCCGCTGCTGACCACCACCATCAGCACCCCGGCCACCACCAGCAGGATCCCCATCACCTCTCCCCGCTTCAGCCGTTCTTTCAGATAGAAGCGGCTGAATCCCAGGGTGAACACCACCTCGATCTGTCCCAGCGCGCGCACCAGCGCCACGTCGGTCAGCGCGAAGCCGGTGAACCAGCACGCCGAGCCGGACGCGGATAACAGCCCGACCCAGCCGGCACTGCGCCATTCGCGGAAGGACTTCGCCAGTTCCGACGGGTCCCGCCAGGCCAGATAGGCACCCTGCATCAGGGTTTGCAGCAAGGTCATCGCCGTCAGCACATAGAGCGCCCGCACCACCAGGCTACCGGTCGCCACATGATGCGTGGCGATCTTGATGACCACACCGGTGCTGCCCAGGAAGAACCCGGCACCCAGGCCGCATAGCGCCGCGGGCTGCACCGTGGCGGCCAGAATCTCGCGCCCGCGCAGGCCACGCCCGCCCAGCGACAGGGTCAATACGCCGCACAGCCCGACGCCGATGCCGCCCCAGGCCAGCGGCGCCAGTTGCTCGTGCAGCACCACCAGGGCGACCAGGCCGGTCTGCATCGCCTCGGTCTTGGCGTAGGCGCTGCCGACCGCGAAATTGCGGAAGCCGAACGCCATGATCAGCAGGTTGGTGCCGATGATCTGCATCACCCCGCCGCCGGCGGCGAGCAGGATCAGCCACGGTCCGGGCATCTCCAGATGGGTGTGCGTGATCAACAGCGCCGCGATCAGATACGCCACGGCGACCGGCGCGCCATACAGGAAGCGGATGAACGCGGCGCCGTTCACGGTGAACAGGCCACGCAGTTTCTGCTGCATGGCGGTCCGCCAGCACTGGAACAGCGCCGCGGTGATGGTGACGGGAATCCATAGCGGCATGGCGCGGGTCCGGCGGGTCGGCCGGTCGCGCCGGCGGGAGCGAGACGCTACCGCACCGGTTTACACTGGGGCAAGCGAAGGCCCGAGGGGATGCGGCCCTGCTACGCCCGGGTCGCGCGCCGCCGCGCCGGCAGCATCCGCCGCAAGGTCGGGTCTCGCAGCACGAAATGATGCCCCAGCGCCGCCGCCGCGTGCAGCCCGGCCAGGATCAGGATCGCGTTCGCCGCCAGCGAATGCAGGCCGCGCAGCCGGTGCGCCGCCGCGTGCAGCCCCAGTTGCGGCAGCGAGAACAGGCCGAACACGTTCGCGCCCTGCCCCAGCGCGGTCAGCACCCCCAGTGCCACCGTGCCCAGCACCAGCGCGTATAACGCGAAATGCACCGCGCGCGCCGCCAGCGCCGCCAGCCGGCCGCCCAGTTCCGGCACCTCGTCCCCACGCCAGCGCCGCCACGCCATGCGCCCCAGGATCACCCCGCCCAGCGTCGCGCCCAGCAGGAAATGCACCGAGCGGTAGTCGATCCGCCACATCCCGCGCGGGATATCGTTGATCGTCTGCCCGACGATCCACAACGTGCCGATCAGCGCGACGGTGATCCAGTGGAACGCGATCGAGGTCGCGTCGTACCGTGCCGCCGCGACGTGGGCGGGATCGAACTCTGCCATGCCGGATCCTTCAACTACTGCCGATCAGGATCCCGCAGGCGAACACCAGCGCGCCCCCCACCATCACCTGGAACGCTGCGGAGATAGGGGGCGTGTCCATGTATTTCCACCGCACCCAGGCGATGATCGCCAGTTCCACGATCACAACTGCGACCGCCACCACCAGGGCGGTGTGGAAATCGGCGATCAGGAACGGCAGCGTGTGCCCGATTCCCCCCAGCGTGGTCATCAGCCCGGTGATCGCCCCGCGCACCAGCGGCTGGCCGCGCCCGGTCAGGCTGCCGTTGTCGGACAGCGCCTCGGCGAAGGCCATCGAGATACCGGCCCCGATCGAAGCCGCCATGCCGACCAGGAACGCATCCCAGGAATGCCCGGTGGCAAGCGCGGAGGCAAATACCGGCGCCAAAGTGGACACCGACCCGTCCATCAGCCCCGCCAGCCCGGGCTGCACGATGCGCAGCAGGAACTGGCGGCGTTCGGCGCGATCTTCCTCGGCGCGGGTGCCCGGGGTCAGATTGGCGGCGGTCAGCTGTTCGGCCAGCGCCTCATGGTCCGCCTCGGCATCCGCCAGATCGCCGAGCAGGCTGCGGATCGAGGCGTCGGAGGTGCGCGCCGCGGCGCGGCGGTAGAAACGCTGGGTTTCCAGCTCCATGCTTTCCGCCAGCGCGCGTACCGCGTCGAGGCCGAGCGGGCGGGTCTGCCAGATCGGCTTGTGGCTGAGGAACCCGCGTACATCCTGGCGCCGGATCAGCGGGATGTGCTCGCCGAATTTCTGCCGGTAGATCTCGATCAGGCGGCGGCGGTGCTCGCCTTCCTCGGCCAGCATCTCGGTGAACACGCGCGCGGAAGCTGGGTAGGTCTCCCGCAGACCTTCGGCGATGTCGGCGTAGATGCGGGCGTCCTCCTCCTCGTTGGCGATCGCCAGGGCGAGGACTTCGCGTTCGGAAAGGTCTGAGAAATTGCGCATGGCGGGATATGTGCGGGCGCCCGCGGCAGCGTCAAGTCACTTGCGCAACTTGCTTGTGCGAGGCTTTCGCAACCGGTTCGGCCGGCGCCGTGACGCGGGGCACGGATCAGCGCGTGGCGACGAACACCTGGCCGGTGGCGTAGGACAGCCAGACGCGGTGGCGCACCAGCCAGTTCATGCCGATCAGCAGATCCAGCAGCGGCGTCAGGATCACCGGGGCGGCCACCGCCGGCACCTCCCGCTCGGTGACATGGGCGACGCTCATCCGATGCAGGTGCAGAAACCGCGCGACGACGACGCGGGGTCCCACGCCGCGGGCGCGCACTTCCGGTGCGCCGGCCAGACCGGCGACGGTCAGGCCCAGCCGCGCCATCCCGGCCGCGCTCAGCATCTCCCCACTGGCGCCGGTGTCGATCATCGCCCGCAGCGTCACGCCATCGACGCGCGCCGGGATGCCCAGCATGGCGCGGTAGCCGGGCAAGGTGGCGGTGCCGCGGTATTGTCCCCACCAGGGCAGGAAGTGCCCGGCGCAGCCATGGACGCGATACAGCGTGACCCGGCCCTGGCCGAATTGCAGATCGAGATCGTAGCGCGCCAGAACGTCCCGCCCGAGCAGCCCGTCCACCCGGACGCCGGTGCCGCGCGCGCCCGGGATGGCGCCGACGCTGAAACTGATCTCCGGCAACCGGAATGTCTGGCGCAGCTTCATCCCGCCCAGGGTCAGGCGGGGGACCAGGGCGTTGGCATGGCGCTCGCTACCGCCGATGCCGACGCTGGTGGTGCCGACCCAGGGATCCAGTTTCAGCTTGAGGCGGCGGACCGCGCCGGGCGTGAGCAGGCTGCGCTCGGCGCCGGTATCCAGGATGAACCAGGCCTGGCGATGATCGATCCGCATGGCGAGCAGGGCGTGGCCGGCGCGCAGCAGAACCGGGACCATCGTGATGCTGCGGATTTCGCAGGCGCGCGCGCGACCCCCCGCGCAGGTGGCGATGACGCAGAGGCCGGCGGCAAACCACGCCAACCAGGCGGGACGGAAGGCAGGACGGGACATGACGACGGTATCCGGCGTGGCGCACCGGAAGCAGCGTAGCGTGGTCGACGCGCGATCGACAGGGGACCGCGCCCTTGAGCGATTGGGCGCAACGCCCTCTCGCGGCGGG
>DAHWDR010000019.1:0-5535 GCA_027330745.1 Acetobacteraceae bacterium
CGCGCCCCGCGTGCCTGCGCGCGAGGATGCATGCCGCTCTGGGACGACTTGGAACTTGGGCTCGCGATTTTCTTGGGGCTTTCTGGGGGTATCTGGGTGGGCGCGCGGCTAGCGCTTGGCTCAGCCTCGATGGTCTGTCACTGAAAGCGATGATCGCGTCCGGACGACGGTGAGTCTGGTTCTCGACGCCTCAATGGCGTTGGCCTGGTGCTTCGAAAGCGAGCAGACCCCGGCGGTGATGGCAGAGTACTGGACCGGGTGACCGAGCATGGCGCTCATGCCCCCTCCCTGTGGCCGATGGAAATGGCCAATGGCCTCGCGACGGCGCAGCGCCGCAAGCGCCTGACCGCGACGTAGCGGGCACGGCTGGCCGGGCGGGTGCAGGCGCTGCCGGTGCGTGTGGACCCTGGCTCGGCGATGCTGACCTGGGGCGCGATCGCGGTGCTGGCCGAGCGCTACGAGTTGTCCGTCTATGATGCCGCTTATCTGGAATTGGCGATACGTCTGGCTCTACCGCTGGCCAGCCTGGACAAACGGCTCCGAGCTGCCGCGGTCTCGGCGGGCGTGGCGCTGGTGGAATAGACCGGCGCGCCCCCGCGCGCTAAACGGCGCCACCGCAACGCGGAGACCCTCCCCCATGGCCGTGATGTCCGACCGCTGGATCCGCGCCATGGCGCGCACCCACGGTATGATCGAACCCTTCGTCGAAGCGCAGAAACGCGAAGGCGTCATCAGCTACGGCCTGTCCAGCTACGGCTACGACGCGCGGGTGGCCGACGAGTTCAAGATCTTCACCAACGTCAACTCGGCGGTGATCGATCCGAAGGATTTCGCCGCCGACAGCTTCGTGGACCGCAAGACCGACACCTGCATCATCCCGCCCAACAGCTTCGCCCTGGCCCGCACGGTCGAGTATTTCCGCATCCCGCGCGACGTGCTGGTGATCTGCCTGGGGAAATCCACCTACGCCCGCTGCGGCATCATCGTGAACGTCACCCCGCTGGAACCGGAATGGGAAGGCCAGGTGACCATCGAAATCAGCAATACCACCCCGCTGCCCGCCAAAATCCACGCCGGCGAGGGCATCTGCCAGTTCCTGTTCCTGCAAGGAAACGAACCCTGCGAAACCAGCTACGCCGACAAGGCCGGCAAATACATGCACCAGCGCGGCGTCGCGCTGCCTCGCTTGTGAGGGGGGGAAGGAAGGCCAGGGGGCGCTGCCCCCTGGACCCCCGCCAAGGGCTGGCCCTTGGAACCCCTCATTTTGGCTCGGAGAGGGAGGGGGGGTGTGCGCGGGTCCGTCGCCGCCGGACCCGCGCGCACCCCCACCCCTCCGAACCAGACAGATGGGGGTCCAGGGGACCTATCCCCTGGCGGGGGGTCCAGGGGGGCAGCGCCCCCCCTGGCCTGACTTTCTTCACGCCTCCCAACCCACACCAAACCTACACCCCCCCGGACCAACCGGGGAGGGGATGGGTCGGGGGAAAGCCGGTGGATAAGCTGTGTCTAACCGGCCCCGAGGGCGGCGAGTGCCAAAGCAAGGCCGAGGCCGATGGCGATATCGGGCAGCATCATGCCGGCGGCTTGCAGCGGCGAGACCTCCAGGCTGAGGCGGATGGCGTGGAACTCGATGCCGAGTGCCCAGGCTTGACCGGCCAGGGCGGCCAGTTGCGCGACGGGCGCGCTGCCGCTGAGCGCGGGCAGGGTGGCGAGCAGCAGGATCAGGTACTGGATCAGGTTGATCCAGTTCCAGGTGGCGATGAAGCGCGGCCATTGGCGGGCGCGCCCCAGCGCGCCGGCCAGGTGGTGCGACACGACCGCGTAGCCGGCCCAGCCGATCACGAATCCCAGGAAATCGAGCGCGACGTGGCGGACGGTCAGGGTCGGGCCGCCGACCTGGGCGGCGAGTGCGAGCGTGGCCAGGAACGGCGGCAGGGCCAAGGCAGCAGCGATGAAGCTGCGGGCGGCGCCCGGCGCGTCCTGCGGCATGTCGTGCAGCCCCGCGGCGCGGCCGATGGCCAGGAACAACGCGCCGCGCAGCGGGCGCACCGCACCCCATGCGTCCGTGCGGGTCATCCGCCGGCGCGCGCCAGCATCAGCAGCCGCGGCCCGATCGCCAGCAGGCCGGTGCCCAAATTCACCAGAAACACCAGCAGCGCCGCCTGCCTGCCCGACAGCATCAGGCCGTGCCGGGCGATGAACCAGTGCAGCCACAGCGCGTAGGCGACGATCCCCAGTGCCACGATCCCCAGCGCGCCGCGCGCCGGCAGGGCCGAGGCCACGATCGGATAGATCACCGTAAGCAACAGCGCCGCCAGGAGCGGCACCACCCATTGGCACCAGTCGAGCGCGGTCGCGTAGCGCAGCCAACCGGCCTCGCGGTGCCAGTGCCGGGCGAATTCGTACGACAGGACCGGTGGCGCCAGCGCCGCACACAGCGCGCCAAGCAGATCGGCCAGGCCGGACGCGGCGGCGCCGGGCCGGCCGATCACGGTCAGCAGGAAGCCGACCAGCGGGAAGGCGATCAGCGGGGCCAGGCTGGACAGCAGCGCCTGGGGGGAGCTGGCGAACTGGGACAGGCCCTCGGCTTTGCCGCGGGCGAGCAGGGTGACGCCGCGCAGGATGTTGCCCGGGCGGGCGCGGCTCCCGCTCACACGCCGAACCCCGCCAGCACGGCCTGGTAGGCGGCGGTCAGCGCGCGCAGCTCGGCCACCGGGACGCATTCGTCCACCTGGTGCATGGTGCTGCCGATCAGGCCGAATTCGGCGACCGGGCAGTGGCGGGTGATGAAGCGGGCATCGGACGTGCCGCCGCCGGTATCCAGGACCGGCGTGACGCCGGTGGCGCGCGCGACCGCGGCGACCAGCGTGTCCACCGCGGCGCCGGGGGCGGTCAGGAAGGACTCGCCGCTGCAGGATAGATCGAGTGCGAAGCGCTCCGCGTGGCGCGCGATCGTGGCGTTCAGCCAGGCGCCAAGGCTGGCGCTGTCATGGCGGTCGTTGAAGCGGATATTCAACCCGGCGTGGGCGGCCGCGGGGATCACGTTGGTGGCCGGGTTGGCGATGTCGATGGTGGTGATCTGAAGCGAGGACGGCTCGAAGAAACGGGACCCGGCATCCAGCGGCGCCGCGGTCAGGGCGGCAAGCGCGCCGATCAGGCGGTGCGCGGGGTTGTCGGCGCGGTGCGGGTAGGCGACATGGCCCTGGGTGCCATGGACGGTGAGCTTGGCGTTCAGGCTGCCGCGGCGACCGATCTTGATGACGTCGCCCAACTGGGCGCGGCCGGTGGGTTCGCCGACCACGCAGAAATCGGGGCGTTCGTCGTGCGCCGCCATCCAGTCCAGCACGCGTGTGGTGCCGTCGGTGGCCGGGCCTTCCTCATCGCCGGTGATCAGCAGGCTGATCGAACCGGGGCCGGCGGGATGGGCGGCGATGGCGGCGACGAAGGCGGCGATCGCGCCCTTCATGTCGCAGGCGCCGCGGCCATACAGGATGCCGTCGTGCACGGTCGCGGCGAACGGGTCGTCGCGCCAGGCACCGGCGCCGGGAGGCACGACGTCGGTATGGCCGGCGAAACAGAGATGCGGTCCGGCCCGGCCGCGGCGCGCATACAGATTCTCGGTCTCCCCGAAGCGCAGCCGGGTGACGGCGAAGCCGAGCGCGGTCAGGGCCGCGGCCAGCACATCCTGCGCGCCGGCATCGGCCGGCGTGACCGAGGGGCAGCGGATCAGCGCCTGGGCCAGCGCCAGCGGGTCGGCCGGGTCGGTCAATCGCGGAGCAGTTCGTTGATGGAGGTCTTGGCCCTTGTCTGCGCGTCCACGCGCTTGACGATCACCGCGCAGTAGAGCGACGGGCCGGGCGAGCCGTCCGGCAGCGGGCGCCCGGGCAGGGCGCCCGGCACCACCACGGAATAGGCGGGGACGCGACCCTGGTGGATTTCGCCGGTGGCGCGGTCGATGATTTTCGTGGACGCGCCGATGAACACGCCCATCGACAGGACGGCGCCGCGTTCGACGATGACGCCCTCGGCGACTTCGGAGCGGGCGCCGACGAAGCAATCGTCTTCGATGATGACCGGCTCGGCCTGGAGCGGTTCCAGCACCCCGCCGATGCCGACGCCGCCGGAAAGATGGCAGTTGGCGCCGATCTGGGCACAGGAGCCGACCGTGGCCCAGGTGTCCACCATCGTGTTGCGCCCGACATGGGCGCCGGCGTTGACGAAGCAGGGCATCAGGACCGCGCCGGGCGCGATATAGGCGGAGCGGCGGACCACGGCGCCGGGGACGGCGCGGAATCCGGCCTCGCGGAAGCGATTTTCGCCCCAGCCGGCAAATTTCATCGGCACTTTGTCGAACACGGGGGCGCCGCCGGGGCCGGGGACCGAAGCAGAGTCGGTCAGGCGGAACGACAGCAGCACCGCTTTCTTGAGCCATTGGTTGACCTGCCAGCCGGTGCCGTGCGGCTCGGCGACACGGACGGCGCCGGAATCGAGCGCGTCGAGCGCGGCTTCCACGATCGCGCGGGCGGGGCCGGCGGTGGCCGGGGAGAGCGTGTCGCGGCGGTCCCAGAGCGCGTCGATCTCGGCGGAAAGGCGCGGGTCGGTCATGGGCAGATCCTGGTCGGGGCGAGGCGGGCGGACCATGAAGACGGGGGCGGGCGAAGTCAACGCGGCGGGCGGGTGCGGGGCGGGGGGTGTACACGGCGTCGGAATCGGGGCCGCCCGAACGGTGTCTTTCGCCGGAAAAGTGGGCCGAACTTGACGCCCCGGGTTGTGGCTCCGCATGGTTCGGCCCGACGCGGCGGAGGAAACGATATGGAACAGGACCCCGAATTTCTGGACTCGACCGCGCTCGCCGGTGACGGTGCGGCGCTGCGCGCGCGGCTCGATCGCGACGGCTATCTGTTCCTCCGCGGGCTGATCCCGGCGGCCAGCATCGCCGCGGTGCGCGCGCGCCTGCTGCGCCGTGCCGCCGCCGGCGGCTGGCTGGATCCGGACCATCCGGCCGATGCCGCCATCGCCCGCCCGGGCGCCGCCTGCAAGGACCCGGAGCCGCGCTACCTGCGCGTGTTCCGCGATTTGTGGCGGGACGAGGAACTGCACCGACTGCGTACCCATCCCAACGTCCTGGCCCTGTTCGCGCGCGTGTTCGACGCACCGGCCCTGGCGCATCCGATGTTCGTGCAGCGGAACATCTTCCCGCAGGCGGACGGGTTCGATTTCACCACCGGCGCGCATCAGGACCGGGTGCATATCGGCGGCGCCACCAGCTACGCGCTGTGGATGCCGCTCGGCGACTGCCCGCGCGAAAAGGGCGCGCTGGCGGTGGCGGCGGGATCGCATCGCGCCGGCATCCTGCCGACCCGGGTCGGGTCCGGGGCGGGCGGGATGGATATTGCCGTGCCGATCCCCGGCACCTGGGTCACCGGGACGTTCCGCGCCGGCGACGGGCTGATCTTCCAGGACCTGACGGTGCACAAGGCATTGCCCAACCGCTCCCGCGAGATACGCATGTCGTTCGATGCGCGCTATCATCCC
>DAHWDR010000085.1:0-19811 GCA_027330745.1 Acetobacteraceae bacterium
CGCCAGATGTCGCTGCTGCTGCGCCGCCCGCCGGGCCGCGAGGCCTATCCGGGCGACGTGTTCTACCTGCACTCGCGCCTGCTGGAACGGGCGGCGAAAATGAGCGACGCCAATGGCGCGGGCTCGCTCACCGCGCTGCCGGTGATCGAGACGCAGGCGGGCGACGTGTCGGCCTATATCCCGACCAACGTGATCTCCATCACCGACGGGCAGATCTTCCTGGAGACCGAGCTGTTCTTCCGCGGGATTCGTCCGGCGGTGAACGTGGGCATCTCGGTCTCCCGCGTGGGTTCGGCGGCGCAGATCAAGGCGATGAAGCAGGTCGCCGGGCGCGTGAAGCTGGAACTGGCGCAGTACCGCGAAATGGCGGCGTTCGCGCAGTTCGCGTCCGATCTGGATGCCTCCACCCAGGCGCTGCTGGCGCGCGGCGCGCGGCTGACGGAACTGCTCAAGCAGCCGCAGTACAAGCCGATCCCGGTGGAGGAACAGGTGCTGGCGATCTTCGCCGGCGTGCGCGGCTATCTGGACAAGCTGGATGTTGCGCGCGTGGGGCCGTTCGAGGCGCAGTTCCTGGCCGAACTCAAGGCGCGTGAACCCGCCATCCTGGAGGCGATCCGCACCGATCTGGAGATCAAGCCGGAAACCGAGAAGAAGCTGATCGCCTTCCTCGACGGCTTCGCCAAAACCTTCGCGTAAGGCACGACGATGCCCAGCCTGAAAGACCTCCGGGTTCGGATCAACAGCGTCAAATCGACGCAGAAGATCACGTCCGCCATGAAGATGGTCGCCGCGTCCAAGCTGCGTCGCGCCCAGGCGCAAGCGGAAGCGGCGCGACCCTACGCGGAACGGATGGAGCGGATGCTGGGCGCGCTGGCGGCGTCCGTCGGCACTTCGCCTTCGGCCCCGAAGCTGCTGGTGGGGACGGGGAAGGATCAGGTCCATCTGCTGATCGCCGTCACCGCCGATCGCGGTCTGGCCGGCGCGTTCAACGCCAGTATCGGCCGCGCGACGCGCACCCTGGCCCGACGGCTGGAGGCCGAGGGCAAGACGGTCAAGCTGTTCGCGGTAGGCCGCAAGGGCCGTGATTATCTGCGCCGCGAACTCGGCAGCCGTATCATCGGCGACGTGACCTATGCCGGCAAACGCCGCATCGCGTTCGCCGACGCGGAAGCCCTGGCCGGGACCGTCGCCGCGATGGTCGATGCGGGCGAGGTGGACGTGGTTACCCTGGTCTATAACCGGTTCCGTTCGGTCATTACCCAGATCGTCACGGAGCAGCGGCTGGTCCCCGCCCCGGTGACCGAGACCACCGATGCCGCGGATGGCGCGAGCTACGATTTCGAGCCGGATGAGGAAACCATCCTGGCCAGATTGCTGCCGCAGAATCTGGCGATCCAGATGTACCGGGCCTTGCTGGAGAGCAGCGCCGGGTTCTTCGCCTCGCAGATGACCGCGATGGACAGCGCGACGCGGAATGCCGGGGATATGATCAAGCGGCTGACGTTGAACTACAACCGCGCCCGGCAGGCGAATATCACGAAGGAATTGATCGAGATCATCTCCGGCGCGGAGGCGGTCTGACCCTCACCCGCCACGCTTCGCGTGGCGACCTCTCCCGCGAGCGGGAGCGGTAAGATGCAAGGAACAGCGAGTATGGCTAGCAACATCGTCGGCCGCGTGACCCAGGTGCTGGGCGCCGTCGTGGACGTGCAGTTCGATGGCGAGCTGCCGTTCATCCAGAACGCGCTGCTCACCAAGATGCCGGGCTATACCCTGGTGCTGGAGGTGGCGCAGGAACTGGGCGAGCGCACCGTCCGTTGCATCGCCATGGACAGCACCGACGGCCTGGTGCGCGGCCAGGAAGTGACCGATACCGGCGCCCCGATCACCATGCCGGTGGGGCCGGAAACCCTCGGCCGCATCCTGAACGTGATCGGCGATCCGGTGGATGAGCGCGGCCCGATCGTCACCAAGCAGCGCTACCCGATCCATCGCGACGCGCCGAGCTTCGAGGATCAGGCGACCTCGTCGGAAATCCTGGTCACCGGCATCAAGGTGGTCGATCTGCTCGCGCCCTATCTGAAGGGCGGCAAGGTCGGGCTGTTCGGCGGCGCCGGGGTCGGCAAGACGGTGCTGATCCAGGAGCTGATCAACAACATCGCCAAGGCGCATGGCGGCGTGTCGGTGTTCGCCGGCGTGGGTGAGCGCACGCGCGAGGGCAACGATCTTTATCACGAAATGATCGACGCCGGGGTCATCAAGCTGGGCGAGAACGGCTCCACCGAGGGATCGAAGGTGGCACTGGTCTATGGGCAGATGAACGAGCCGCCCGGCGCGCGCGCGCGCGTGGGGCTGTCGGGCCTGACGGTGGCGGAGTATTTCCGCGACGAGGAAGGCCAGGACGTGCTGTTCTTCGTCGATAACATCTTCCGCTTCACCCAGGCGGGCGCGGAAGTCTCGGCGCTGCTCGGGCGCATCCCGTCCGCGGTGGGATATCAGCCGACCTTGGCCACCGACATGGGCGCGTTGCAGGAGCGGATCACGTCCACAAAGAAGGGCTCGATCACCTCGGTGCAGGCGATCTATGTGCCCGCCGACGACCTGACCGACCCGGCGCCGGCCACGTCCTTCGCCCATCTGGATGCCACCACGGTGCTGTCGCGCCAGATCGCCGAGCTCGGCATCTATCCGGCGGTCGATCCGCTCGACTCGACCAGCCGCTCGCTCGATCCGCGGATCGTCGGCGAGGAGCACTACAACGTCGCGCGCGAGACCCAGCGCATCCTGCAAACCTACAAATCGTTGCAGGACATCATCGCGATCCTGGGCATGGACGAGCTGTCGGAGGAGGACAAGCTGGTGGTGGCGCGGGCGCGCAAGATCCAGCGCTTCCTGTCGCAGCCGTTCCACGTCGCGGAAGTGTTCACCGGCTTCCCGGGCAAGTTCGTGCCGATCGCCGACACGGTGCGCAGCTTCAAGGCGATCTGCGCCGGCGAATACGACCACCTGCCGGAAAACGCGTTCTACATGGTCGGCACGATCGAGGAAGCCGTCGCCAAGGCGGAAACCCTGAAGGCCACCGCCTGATGCCGATCGCGCTGGAAATCGTCAGCCCGGAAAAGCTGGTGCTGTCGCGGCCGGTGGATATGGTCGTGATCCCGGCCGAGGAGGGCGATATGGGCGTGCTCGGTGGCCACGCGCCGATGATCGTCGCGCTGCGCGGCGGCGCGATCGCGCTGTACACGGGTGATGAAATCGGCGACCGCCTGTTCGTCTCCGGCGGTTTCGCGGAGATCACGCCGGAGCGCTGCACCGTGCTGGCGAACGACGCCGTGCCGGTCTCCGCCTTGCGCCGGGCCGAGGGCGAACGGCTTCTGGTGGAAGCCGAAGCCGCCTACGCCGCCGCCGACACGTCCGATCCGGCGGTGGAAGACGTGCTGCTGGAGCGCATCCAGGCGGCGCGGGCGATGGTGGAGACGGCCGAGGCGTAACCCGAACGGCGCATCCCACTCAGGGTACGTCCCAACTCAGGGCGCATCCCGGGCACCGCCGTCCAGCATCGCCGCCGGCAACCGCATCCCGGTCAGGCGCCAGCGACCGCCCTCCAGCGCCATGGTCAGGCGCAAGGTCCGGTCCCCGGCGGCACGCAGCCGCAGGCGCACCTGCGTCGGACCGATCAGGCGATAGCCGGCCAGATGCCAGCCCATTGCCGTGCCGGCTTCCCCGCCGCGCGCCAAGCGGATCAGCCCGGCGGGGGTCAGGCGGGTCGCAATTTCATGCGCGGCGATATGACGGACGAACGAGAACCCGAACGGCACCAGCGCCTGTTTGCGGTGCGGGGCGCCCAGCGCCGTCTCGGCCACCTGCCGCGCCAGGCCGGCGCGGACCGCGGGGAAATCCACCAGTTGGCGCAGCGCCAGCGTGTCGCCGTCGCGCATGGCGCGGCGCAGGCGCATCAGCGCCAGGCCCGGACCGGCCAGATACAGCCCGGCCAGGATCGCCGCCGCGCCCGCCAGCGTCAGGCCTGTCCCGGGTCCTCGCGCAGCTCTCATGGGGGCATCGTAGCGCATATGTATGAAGGGCGGGCTAACCGGCGCGCGGCGCCGTCAGGGCAACCGGGCCAGGAATCGAGCCAGGCGCTGGGTCTGCGGCGCGAACAGCCGGTCCAGGAAATATGTGCCCGCCGCGCGCTGGGCCGCCTCGGCCCGGGTCGGGTAAGGCACGATCATCGCGGCCAGCGCCGAGACCGGCAACCGCCGTCCCACCGCCAGGGTCAGTGCGCCGAGCATTTCCCCGGCCCCCGGCGCCAGGATCCCGGCGCCCAGCAGCCGCCCGCGCGCGACCACCAGCTTGACCAGGCCGGCGGGCGCGCGCTCTGCCTGGGCGCGGTCGTTTTCCGATAACGGCCAGCGCAGCAGGCGCACATCGTGGCCGGCGGCGCGGGCTTCGGCCTCGGTGGCGCCGACCTGGGCCAGTTCCGGATCGGTGTAGGTGACGCGCGGGAATGCGCGCGGGTCCAGCCGCGCCGGCAGGCGGAAGATCGCCCGGCGGATCACGATCCCGGCGTGATGCGCGGCCAGATGCGTGAACGCGCGCGGGCCGATCCCCTCCGGGTCGGCGATGTCGCCCACGGCGAACACGCGCCGGTTGGTGCGGCTGCGCAGTCCGCGATCGGTTGCGATGCCGGCGGCGGAGGCGCGCACGCCGCCGGCCTCCAGCGCCAGCGCGGCCAGATCGGGCCGCCGGCCGGCGGCCACCAGAAGATGGCTGCCGGCGATGCGGCTGCCATCGGCCAGAACCAGGGTCGGACCGGGCGCGACGGCGGCGACCGCCACGCCCTCGGTCAGGCGCACGCCGTGGGCGATCAGCGCGGCGCGCAGGCCGGCGGCGAGCTCCGGGTCCTCGCGCCCGGCGATCCGCCCGGCCTCCACCACCGTCACCGCCACGCCCAGACCCGCGAACGCATCCGCCAGCTCCAGCCCGATCGGGCCGCCGCCCAGGATCAGCAGGTGATCGGGCGGCGCGGGCAGGTCAAAGATGGTCTCGTGGGTCAGGTATGGGACCGCGTCCAGCCCGGGGATGGGCGGGATGGCGGCGCGTGAGCCGGCGGCGATCACGATCCGCCGCGCGGTCAGGCGGCGGGCGCCGACCGCCAGCGTGGTCGGGTCCAGGAAGCGCGCCTCGCCCGCGATCACCTCGGCGCCCAGCGCGCGGTAACGGGCGGCGGAATCCGCCGGGGCGATCGCGGCCACCACGCCCGCGACATGCGCGCGCAGCCGGGTCCAGTCGATCCGCGGCGTGTCCAGCAGCACGCCGAACCGCGCCGCGTCGCGGGCCGCGCGGGCGGCATGGGCGGCGGCCAACAAGGCCTTGGACGGCACGCAGCCGGTGTTGAGGCAATCCCCGCCCATCCGGTCGCGCTCGATCAGCGCCACGCGCAGGCCGAGCCGCGCCGCGACCGCCGTGACCGATAATCCCCCCGCGCCGGCGCCGATCACCGCCAGATCGAACCGCTCGGTGGCTCCGTTCCTGGTCACAGCCCGCGCAGTTTGCGCCACACCACCGGCGCCACCGACAGCGCCGCCAGCGCGAGCAGCGGCCCCAGGATGGTGGGGGAGAACACCAGCGCCAGATTGGGCCGCCCCCCCGCCGCCAAGACCTCGCTGAGGCCGGCGCCGATCCAGGCAAACACCAGGGTGGTCGGAATGATCCCGATCAGGGTGGCCAGGGCGTATGGGAACAGCCGCATCCCGCACAGCGCCGCGCCCAGGTTCACCAGCCAGAACGGCACGATCGGCAGCAGCCGCAGCGCCAGCAGGTAGCTGAAACCGTCGCGTTCCAGGCCGGGGCGGATGCGGCCCAGCAAGTGCTGCGCGCGTCGCGCCATGAAGCCCGCCAGCGCGGTGCGCGCGATCAGGAACAGCAGGACCGCGCCCAACGAGGCGCCGATCACCGCCAGCGCGCCGCCGAACCAGGCGCCGAACAACAACCCGCTAGCCACCGTCGCCAGTGCCGATTCCGGGATCGAGAACGCCACCATCAGCGCGTACGCCGCGACGAACACCGCCGGGGCGGCCAGCGGATGCGCGGCGACGAGGGCGCGCAAAGCGGCTTGGTGACGGCCCAGCGCGGCCCAGGTGAGTTCGTGCGCCAGGCCGCTTTGCCACAGCGCCACCGCGAGCGCGGCCACGACCAGCAGCAGAATCATCTGGTGATGCCGTCGCATGGCCGCGTCAGTCGCCGCTATGCGGCGCGGGGTCGGAGCGGCCGATTTGCATGATCCTGCGACAGGCGGGAGGGCGGGCGAGGCGGCGTGGTGGAGGGGGTTGGATTCGAACCAACGTAGGCGTGCGCCAACGGATTTACAGTCCGTCCCCTTTAGCCTCTCGGGCACCCCTCCGGTGCGGCGGGGGGTAGAGCGTTTGCCGGGGCGTTGTCAACGAAGCCCCCATGACGATCGGCGTGTGGCGTGCTATATGACAGGAAATCGCCAGCCGGTCCGGGCGCGCCATGCGGCCGGGCGGGGCTGTCATTGTTCCGAGGCAAGCAGATCCGGCGCAGCGATGTCGCGAGGCATGGCGCGCGCGCGGATCGGAGTTTTGAGTGAGATGTCAGGCATGAAGGCAAGTGCTGCCAAGCCGGGACCGGCGAACCGAAAGACGCCGGCGGCCCCGGCCGTGAAGGCGCCCCTGACGGCGTCGGCGAAGGTGCCCGTGAAAGCGCCCCTGAAAGCACCCGTGAAAGCGCCCGTGAAGGCGCCCGTGCGGGTGTCCGTGCAGGCGCCGGTGAAGGCCGCGCCGCGCCCGCAGGCCAAAGCGGCTGCGGATGGCTTGGCGATGGCAAAGCTGAGCGCGAAATCCGCGCCGCCGCCGGCCAAGTCGGCGCCCGCCAAAGCCGCGTCGGTCAAGGCTGAGGTCACGAAGCCGTCGCCGCCGGCCAAGCCCGCCGTGGTAAAGACCGAAGCCGCCAAGCCGGCGCCGGTGAAATCCGCGGTCGTCAAGCCGCCTGCCGTCGCTGCGGCGCCCGCGGTCGTGGCCGCGCCGGTGAAGGCGCCCGGCCTCGCCGCGCCCGCCCAGGCCCCGGCCCCGACCCCGGCTGCTGCGCCGGTCCAGGCTCCTGCCGCGGTCCTCGCCCCCGCCGCTGCTCCGGCCCCCGCCGCTGCTCCGGCCTATACGCCGACCCCGGCCGCCGCGCCGCGCCCGCCGCTGGCCAACGGCCGCCCCACGCCGCCGCCGCGTCCGCTCGCCAAGGCCGAGATTTTCGTGGAAGGCGATTACGTCGTCTATCCCACGCACGGCGTCGGCAAGGTCGAGCGTATCGCCACCGAGGAGATCGCCGGCCACAAGCTGGAGCTGATCCACATCACCTTCGAGGAAAACCGCATGACCTTGCGGGTGCCGGTCGCTAAGGCGCGCACCGCGGGCCTGCGCAAGCTCGCCTCCCGCGACCTGTTCAACGAGGCGATGACGGTGTTGCGGGGCCGCGCGCGGATCAAGCGCACCATGTGGTCGCGCCGGGCGCAGGAGTATGAGGCCAAGATCAACTCAGGCGACCCGCTGGCGATCGCGGAAGTCGTACGCGACCTGCACCGCAACTCCGGCCAGCCGGACCAGAGCTTCTCGGAGCGCCAGATCTATGAGGCGGCGATGGACCGGCTGGCGGCCGAACTGGCCGCGCTGGACCAGACCGACAAGCCGACTGCGGGGATCAAGCTGGTGGAGTTTCTCAAGACGGTCTGATTGCGGCGGCCATGATCGGCACTGGTGATCGGCACCGGCGAATCTGCACCGGCGCCGGGCGATAGGGTCTGGAAGATGCCGCGGAGCGCGTCCTGGGCAGGCCCGGATGCTACATCCGCACCAGCGCCGAGCCCCAGGTCAGCCCGCCCCCCAGCGCCTCCAGCAGCACCAGGTCGCCGGGCCGGATGCGGCCGTCGCCCACCGCCTCGGCCAGGGCCAACGGCACCGATGCGGCAGACGTGTTGGCGTGCCGCTCCACGGTCATCACCACCCGTTCCGAGGCGAGGCCCAGACGTTTGCCCATCGCCTCGATGATCCGCGCATTGGCCTGGTGCGGCACCAGCCAATCGACATCGCGCCGGGTCAGGCCATTGGCGGCCAGCGCCTCGTCCACCGCTTCGGACAGGCGGACCACGGCATGGCGGAACACTTCGCGCCCATTCATCACCAGCGTGCCGGGTAGGTCGCGCCGGCCTACGGCGCCGTCCACATACAGGATATCGCCCAGGCTGCCCTGGGCGTGCAGATGCGTGGACAGCACGCCCCGATCGATCGAGCCGCTGCCCGCGCCCGCGCGCAGGAACACCGCGCCCGCCCCGTCGCCGAACAGCACGCAGGTGCCGCGATCGGTCCAGTCCATGATGCGCGAATAGACTTCGGAGCCGATGACCAGCACGCCACGCGCCTGGCCCGCGCGGATCATCGCGTCCGCGACCGACAAGCCGTAGATGAACCCGGCGCAGGCGGCGGACAGGTCGAACCCGAACCCACCTGGCACGCCGAGGGCCGCTTGCACGCGCAACGCCGTGGCCGGGAACGCCTGGTCGGGCGTGGCGGTGGCCAGCAGGATCGCGTCCACTTCGCCGGGTTCGGCGCCGGCCTGAGCGAGCGCGGCACGCGCCGCCGCGGTCGCCATATAGGCGCAGGTCTCGTGCGGCGCGGCGATGTGGCGCTGGCCGATGCCGGTGCGCTCGCGGATCCAGGCGTCGGAGGTCTCCAGCCGCGCCGCCAGTTCGTCGTTGGTCACGATCCGCTCGGGCAGATAGGCGCCGACGCCGGCCAGCAGGGAACGGGGAGGCATCGGTGCGGTCCTTGGGTCTCGGGGGGTCACAAGGCAGCGGTGAGGCGGGCGGCACCGCCGCGCCCGGGAAACGCCCCGGCTTCCGCGACTCGCGCCAGCCCCTCGCGAATCCGATCATTGAACCGGTGCACCACCATGTCCATTGCTACATCCACGGCGTGGGCGAAGCCTTCCGCATCGGTGCCGCCATGCGACTTCACCACCACACCGTTCAGCCCCAGCATCACCGCGCCGTTGTAGCGGCGCGGGTCCAGCCACTCCCGCAGCCGCTCCAGCGCCGGCCGGGCGAGCAGATACGCAAGCTTCGCCATCAGCGAGGAGCGGAACACCATGCGCAACATATCGCTGACCAGCTTCAACGCGCCTTCGGCGGTTTTCAAGGCGACATTGCCGGTGAAACCATCCGTCACGATCACATCGGTGGTGCCGGCGGTCAGATCATGGCCTTCGACGAAGCCGTAGAACTGCGACGCCAGCGGCGAGGCGCGCAGTACTTCCGCCGCTTCACGCACGCGGTCATCGCCTTTGAGCTCCTCGGCGCCCACGTTCAGCAGCCCGATCGACGGTGACGGCAAGCCGAGTACCGCGCGGGCGAACGCATCGCCCATGACCGCGAACTCCACCAGGTTGCGCGCGTCGCACGCCACGTTTGCACCCAGGTCCAGCATCACCACGTCGCCGCGCGCCGAGGGGGCGATCGCGGCCATCGCCGGGCGGTCGATTCCCGGCAGGGTCTTGATGACGATTTTCGCCAGCGCGAGCAGCGCGCCGGTATTGCCGGCCGAAACCACGCCCTCGGCTTCGCCGGACGCGACCGCGTCGATCGCGACGCGCATGGACGTGCCGCGCATTCGCAGCGCCGCGGTGGGCTTCATGTCGTTGCCGACTATATGGGGGGCGTGACGGATGGTGCAGGCGGCGGCGGCGCGGCGTAGCCCGACCAGAAGCGGGGTCAGGCGGGCCTGATCGCCGACCACCAGGAAACGCGCGCCGGGATGGCGTTCTGCGGCCAGATCAAGCCCGCGCAGCACCATCTCGGGCGCATGATCGCCGCCCATGGCATCGATCGCCAGGGTGAAGCGCTCGGTCACGTTTCGGTTCCACGCACGCCGCCCCCCTCGTCGTGGCGCCGGGTCAGGTGCGGACGACGCCCTTGAGGCCATCCCCGGCGGGGGCGACTTCCCGCCCGTCGTAGTAGCCGCAATGGGAGCAGATGTGGTGCGGACGCTTGAAATCCCCGCAATTCGGGCATTCGGCGTGCGCTTCCGCGCGCAGCGCCTGGTGGCTGCGGCGCATCCCCGCGCGTGAGGGAGAGGTCTTTCGCTTCGGTACGGCCATGGTCTGCCCTTGGGTCCTGGCGACAGGGGCCGCCGGCCGGGCCGGTAAGGACTGTCACACGGTGGTCAAATACGGGAATTGCGGCGTCTAGCAGAGCGTCCCGCCAGCGGCAAGGCCGGCCCGGCGGAGAAACCTGTGCGGGCACGTCGCGGAGTGGCGCCGTGCGGGCAGGATCGGGGATGCGGCGGCTCCTATCCGGCGGTCTTGCGTCGCGCTTTGGCCGGCGCCTTCTTCTTCCCCGCCGCCTTCTTTTTTGCCGGCGCGGCCCGCTTCGGCCCAGCCTGCTTGCGTGGCGCCGGAGCCTCCGGCGCCGCGGCCCCGGTGCTTTTCCCGGCGGCCTTCTTCTTGCCCGCGCCCTTGCGCCCGGCTGCCCCGCGCGGCTTCAGCGTCTTGCCCTTCTCGGTCAGCAACGCCACGGCTTCCGCCAGCGTGACGTCCTCCATCGGCACGCCGCGCGGCAGATTCGCCACCGTCTGGCCGTGCTGGACATAGGGTCCGAACCGTCCCTTGCGGATCGTGACCGGCGCCGCGTCTTTCGGATGCGCGCCCATCGCCCGCACGCTGGCCAGCTTCTTCGCCAGCAAGTCCACCGCCCGGTTGATCCCGACCGCCAGCACGTCATCGTCGCGGTCCAGGGATCCGTACACCGCGCCCATCCGCACATAGGGTCCGAACCGGCCGATCCCGGCCTCGATCGGCAGCCCGGTCTCGGGATGCGCCCCGATCAGCCGCGGCAGGCCCAGCAGCGCAATCGCCTGATCCAAGGTCAGCGTGTCCCCGTCCACCCCGCGCGGCAGCGAGGTGCGGCGCGGCTTGGGCGCCTTCTTGTCCTCGGTGTTGGCTTCGCCCTGCTGCACATAGACGCCGTACGGGCCGCGGCGGACCGTGATCGCCTCGCCGGTGTCGGGATGGTGGCCGAGTTCGCGCATCCCCTCCTTCAGCGTGGCACCGGTTTCGTCGCCCGCCTCGATCGCCAGCCGCCGCGTGTACTGGCAGGTCGGATAGTTGGAACAGCCGATGAAGCTGCCGTAGCGCCCCAGTTTCAGCCCGAGCCGCCCGGTCCCGCAGGCCTGGCACGAGCGCGGGTCGGACCCGTCCGCGCGCGCGGGGAAGAAATGCGGTCCCAGATCGCGGTCCAGCGCCGCAATCACGTCGCTGATCTTGAGTTCCTTGGTCTGATCGACGGCGTGCGAGAAACCGTCCCAGAACGCGCGCATCACCGCGCGCCAGTCGGCATTGCCCTCGGCGATCTGATCGAGCTGTTCTTCCAGCCCGGCGGTGAAGCCGGCTTCCACGTAATGCTCGAAGAAGCTCACCAGGAACGCGGTGACCAGCCGGCCGCGGTCCTCTGGGATGAAGCGGCGCTTGTCCAGGCGCACGTAGTTGCGGTCCTGCAGCACGGTCAGGATGGAGGCGTAGGTGGACGGCCGGCCGATCCCCAACTCCTCCATCTTCTTCACCAGCGAGGCTTCCGAATAGCGCGGCGGCGGCTGGGTGAAATGCTGCTCGGCCGCGACCGCGCCGCGGCGCAGCGGGTCCGCCGCGGCCATCGGCGGCAGCATCCGGGATTCCTCGTCCTCGGCGTCGTCGTCGCGGTCCTCGCGGTAGAGCTTCAGGAACCCATCGAACGCGACGATCGATCCGGTGGCGCGCAGCGTGAGGCCGCGGCCATCGGTGACGTCCACGCTGACCTGATCGAGCTCGGCGGAGGCCATCTGCGAGGCGACCGCGCGCTTCCACACCAGATCGTACAGCCGCCGTTGGTCCGGGGTCAGGAAGCGCGCCACCGAGTCCGGTTCGCGCGCGACATCGGTGGGGCGGATCGCCTCGTGCGCTTCCTGCGCGTTCTTCGCCTTGGCGGTGTATTCGCGCGGTGCGGCGGGCAGATAGTCGGGGCCGAAGCCGGTGCGCACATGGCCGCGAATGGCTTCGATCGCCTCGCGCGCCATCTGCACGCCGTCGGTGCGCATATAGGTGATCAGCCCCTGGGTCTCACCGTCCAGATCGACACCTTCATATAGCTGCTGCGCCACGCGCATGGTCTGCTGGGCGCCGAAGCCAAGCTTGCGCGACGCTTCCTGCTGCAAGGTCGAGGTGGTGAAGGGCGCCGGCGGATTGCGGCGGACGCGGCGGCGTTCGACCGTGCCGACGGTGAACTGACCCGCCTCCACCGCCGCTTTGGCGCGGGTCGCGAGGGCTTCGGTGTTCAGGTCGAACTGATCCAGCCGCTTGCCGTCCAGATGCGTCAGCCGCGCGGTGAACGGCGCGCCGGCCGGGGTCGTGAAACTGGCTTCCACGGTCCAGTATTCGCGGGCGCGGAACGCCTCGATCTCCGCCTCGCGGTCGCAGATCAGGCGCAGCGCGACCGACTGCACCCGCCCGGCGCTGCGGCTGCCGGGCAGCTTGCGCCACAACACCGGGGACAGGGTGAAACCTACCAGGTAATCCAGCGCGCGGCGGGCCAGGTAGGCTTCGATCAGCGGCTGGTCGAGGTCGCGCGGGTTCGCCATCGCGGTGCGGACGGCGGTGCGGGTGATTTCGTTGAAGGTGACGCGGCGGACGTCGATGCCCTTGAGCGCATGTTTCTCGGCCAGCATCGCCTTGACGTGCCACGAGATCGCCTCGCCTTCCCGGTCCGGGTCGGTCGCTAGGTACAAAGTGTGGGCGCCCTTGAGCGCGCGGACGATGGCGCCGACCTGGCGCTGGCCGCGTTCATCCGCTTCCCAGTCCATGGCGAAATCCTGGTCCGGGCGGACCGATCCGTCCTTGGGCGGCAGGTCCCGGACATGGCCGAAACTTGCCAGCACGGTGAATTTATCACCGAGGTAGCGGTTGATGGTCTTCGCCTTGGCGGGAGATTCGACGACGACGACGTCGGTCATTTTGTCCTGTGCGTCGGGGGGCTTACGGGGCGCCGAGCAGCGCGACACGCTGCCCGGGCAGGGTTTCGATCCGTCCGGCGAGTTCCAGCTCCAGCAGCGCCGCCAGCACGGCGGGCGCAGACAACTGGCAGCGGCGCAGCAGATCGTCAACCGCCGTCGGCGCCGGGCCGAGCAGGGCCGCCACCTGGTCGCGTGCCTCCGCGACCGCTCCGGGTGCCGGATCGGGCGGCTCGGGCACGGCGTCAGGGACGGCCGGCGGGGCGCCGCGGGCGAACAAGGGCGCGCGCGCCAGGCCTTCGCGCCCGGGGTGATCGGGCAGGTTGTCGATCACATCGGCGGCGGTTTCGGTCAGATGCGCGCCCTGGCGGATCAGGTCGTTGGACCCCCGCGCGCGCGGGTCCAACGGCGAGCCGGGGACGGCAAAAATCTCCCGCCCGGCGTCTTGCGCCAGATTTGCGGTGATCAGGCTGCCCGAGCGCAGCGCGGCTTCGATCACCACCACGCCCAGCGCCAAACCGGCGATGATGCGGTTGCGGCGCGGGAAATGCCGCGCCTGCGGGGACGTGCCGAGCGCCGCCTCGGCCACCACTGCGCCGGCTGTGGCGATGCGGGCTTGCAGTGCCGCGTGCTCGGCCGGGTACGGGCAGTCGAGGCCGCCGGCCACGACCGCGACGGTGCGGCCGGTGGCGAGCGCCCCGGTATGGGCCGCGGCATCGATCCCGCGCGCCAGCCCGGAGATCACGGTGATGCCGACCTGGGCCAGATCCGCCGCCAACGTCTCCGCCACCACCACCCCGTTGGCCGTGGCATTCCGCCCGCCGACCAGCGCAACCGCGCGGGTGGCGAGGATCGCGGGATCGCCCAGGCAGGCCAGCAGCGGCGGCGCGTCAGGCAGCAGCGCCAGCAAAGGCGGGTAGTCGGCGGTGCCCAGAAGCAGAAAGCGCCCGCCGAGCCGGGCCAGGCGGTCGCACTCATCGGCGGCGATTTCGCGCGACGGGATGGCGGGAGGCGCCGGGCGCCCGCCCGCGCGCGCCAGGCGTGGCAACGCCTCCAGCGCCGCGGCGGCGCTGCCGTAGCGGGCCAGCAGGCGGCGGTAGGCCTGGGGGCCGACGCCTTCGGTGCGGATCAGGCGCAGGTGGTCAAGCAGCACATGGTCGAGCAGCGCCTCGGCGGGCGCGGGGCGGCGGCGCATGGGCAGGTCCTGGGTTGCAACCCCGGGACAACAGCACCGGAAAGGCGAAGGAAAGGTAACCGGCGCGATCAGCCGCCGCAGCGGCCGAGTGCCCACAGGACCGTCTTGCGTACCTCCGGATCCGCGTCGCCGGCGGCGCGGCGCAGCGCCGGGGTGGCGGCGGCGTCCGCAATCTCCCCCAACGCCGCGGCGGCTTCCTTGCGGAGGTTGCTGACCGTGTCGGTCAGCGCCGTGAACAGCGCGGGCAAGGCGCGCCGGGCTCGCAGCCGCCCGAGCGAGGCGGCGGATTTCAGCCGCACCTGCCAGACCGGGTCCTCCATCACCGCGATCAGCGCGCCCTCGGCCTCGGCCAGCCGGGCACGGCCGAGCGTGGCGGCGGCTTCCTCGCGCACCCGCCAATCGGTGTCGGACAGGCCCGCGACCAGGGCGGCAACGCCGGGTGCGCCGGAGCGGACGAACACCAGCGCAGCCATGGTGGCGCGGCGGACTTCGGGTTCCGGATCGGTGGCGGTCCGCATCAGGCCGGGCTGGGCGGCCTCGGCGCGCAGCCAGCCGAGCACGGCCACGGCTTCGCGGCGCACATCCGGGCAGGAATCGGCGAGCGAGGCGGCGGCCACCGGACCGGCATCCGGGGCGGCGAGTTCGCGCAAGGCCCGCAACGCCGCGGCGCGGGCGAAGGCGGTGCCGTGTTCGGCGCGCGCGATCAGCAGCGGCGCCGCGGCTTGTTCCGAACGGGCCACGAGGCTTTCCGCGGCGGCGGCGCGGACCGCCGCGGCCGGATCGTCGAGAGCCGCGATCAGGGCGCCGGCGGCTGGCAGGCCCGGGTGCTCCTCCAGCGCGCGGGCGGCCGCGGCACGCACATCCTCGGCCGGGTCTTGCAGGCCGGCACGCAGTAAGGATTCGGCCTCGGGTGCTGCGGTTTCCGCCAGCGCCAGCATGGCGACGCGGCGAATTCCGGGATCGGCGCTGGCGGCACGCCGGGCAAGATCTTCGAGATCGTCTTCCAGATCGAACAGGGACATGATCTAGCGCAGCAGGTAAGGGATGTTGACGGTAACGGCGCCGGTCGGACAATCGACCTCGCAGGGCATGCAGTACCAGCACTCGTCGTATTTCATGTAGGCGGCGCCCTTCACCAGATCGATCGCCAGCACGTCCAGCGGGCAGACATCCACGCAGACGGTGCAGCCCTTGGCGGCGATGCATTTCGCGTCATCGACCACCACGGGCACGCTGGTGGCATGGGTAGCGAGCGGCATGGGTCTGGGTCCTTCTATTCGGCGGCTTCCGCCGGGACGATGCGCAGGCGCTGATAGGCGGTCATTTCGGTGGCATCGACCGGGACCACGTAGGGATCGATCGCGCGTTTGCGATGCGCCATGGTGCCGTCCGCGTCTTTGTACAGCATCGTGTGGCAGAACCAGTCATCGTTGTCGGTGTCCGGGTGGTCGATGCGGTAGTGATAGAAGCCCCAGCGGCTTTCGGTGCGATACAAGGACGCCGCCGCGGCCATGTCGGCGCAATCCAGGATCGATTGGGCTTCCAGTGCGCGCAGCAGTTCGTGCGGGTCGCGCGCGACCAGGGCGGAGACGTCGTCGCGGATCTCGGCAAAGCGCTCCTGCGCAAGGCGCATCTTGGCGGTGATTTTTGGCGGGGCCAGATAGTCGTTGACCAAGCGGCGGGTCTTGTATTCCAGCTCGTGCGGGGTGATGCCGTCGCTGCGGCGGGTCGGTGCCAGCACGCGGTCCTGTTCGGCGGCGATCGCGTCGGCGTCCGCGTCCGGCAGATCGACCTCGGCGCAGAACGCGGCGGCTTCGGCCCCGGCGATGGCGCCGTTCACGAACGCGCCCAGCATGTAGTTGTGCGGGACGCTGGCCATGTCGCCGGCGGCATACAAGCCTGGCACCGTGGTCCGGGCGCGCTCATCGACCCACACGCCGGACGCGCTATGGCCGGCGCAGAAGCCGATCTCGGAGATATGCATCTCCACCATGCGATTGCGGTAGTCGGTGCCGCGACCGGCGTGAAAGCGCCCGCGCGATGGCCGTTCGTTGCTGTGCAGGATGGTTTCGATCTCCGCCACGGTTTCCGGCGCCAGATGGGTCATGTTCAGGAATACCGGGCCGTTGCCGCTTTGCAGCTCGCGCCAGAACTCCAGCATCATCTGGCCCGACCAGTAGTCGCATTCTATGAAGCGCTGGCCCTTGTTGTTGGCCGTGTAGCCGCCGAACGGGCCGGTCACATAGGCGCAGGACGGGCCGTTGTAGTCCTTGATCAGCGGGTTGATCTGGTAGCATTCCAGGTTCGCGAGCTCGGCGCCGGCATGATAGGCCATGGCGTGACCGTCGCCGCAGTTGGCGGCGTTTTCATAGGTGCCGAACAAATAGCCGGAGGACGGCAGCCCCAGCCGCCCGGCGGCGCCGCAGGCCAGGATGACGGTCTTGGCACGGATCACCAGGAAGTCGCTGGTCCGCGTGTTGACGCCGATGGCTCCGGCAATGCGTCCGTCGGCGGCGCGCAGCAGGCGGGTTGCCATGTAGCGGTTGATGACGCCCACGCGGAGCCGGCGCAGCTGGCGATACAGCACCTTCTTCACGTGGTGGCCCTGCGGCATCGGCAGGACATAGGTGCCCATGTGATGCACCTTGCGTACGGCGTAGTCGCCGGCGCCGTCCTTCTCGAATTTTACATCCAGCTTGTCCAACGTGCGGATCATGTCGTAGCTGCCGGTGGCGTACGCCCATAGTGCCTTCTGGTGCACGATCCCGTCGTTGGCGATGGTGATTTCCTTCACGTATTGCTCGGGCGTCGCATAGCCGGGGATCACCGCGTTGTTCAGCCCGTCCATGCCCATCGAGATCGCGCCCGAGCGTTTGACGTTGGCTTTCTCCAGCAGCACCACCCGCAGGTTGGGATTGGCTTCCTTGGCGCGGATCGCGGCCATCGGACCGCCGGTGCCGCCGCCGATCACCAGCACGTCGGCGTCAATGGTTTCGGTCGTCATGGGGTGGTCTCCGCGGCGAGTTGGGCCAGGTAGGCGAACGGGAAAACACCGCGCGCATGTCCGTCCGAAAATCCCAGATTCAGCGCGTAGCCGCCGATCGGAACGGCGGAGGCCAGGCGGAGATCCGGGGCGGGCGCGGCGAGGGTGCCGGTGATGCGGGCGGCGGCGCAGGCGGCGCAGCGACAGGCGGCGCGCAAATGCGTGGCGCGGAGGGTCACGTCGTGCCCACCCCGCCGCAGCACCAGCGCCGCGCCGCCGGAGCCGATCAGGACATGCTCCGGCGGTGCTGGGGAGGCGAGGTGCAGGCTCATGCGGTGCGTCCCTTACGATAGATGGACAGTGTGACAGAGCCTGACCGGCGCCGGCGAGCAACTAGTTGCGCTGTACGGCGGTACCCCCTGTCATGGACATCGACATGCCGTGCATTCCCGCCATCTCCACCGCCATTGCGGCGTCGCCGCCGACCGCCTGGGCGAGCGTTGCCACCTTGGCCCCTTTCGCCGCGCGCGCGGCTTCGCCCTGGGTCATGAAGGCAACCATCCCCTGGCCGGGAAGGGTCACGTAATAGGCGTCCTGCGCGAACAGCTTGAGGCCGGTGTCGTGGTCATAGACATAGGCGGCGTTGATCGCGGTCTTGGCTGCGGTGGCCGCGCGGAGTGCGCCGAACAGTGCGGCGACCGAGGCTTCCTTGGCGACGCTCTTGCCTGCAATCCAGAGCTCCGGTGGCAGGGTGACGTTCCGCTTCGGATTATACGGCTTGGACGCAAGCGCCGCGGCGTAATTCAGGCCCAGGTCATGATACGCCGCCTGCATGAAGCTCGGGTTGACCCAGGCGTTCATGTCGAGTGGCGGGATATGCGCGTATTTCGCCAGGATGCCGTGGTCAAAAGTCAGCGTCTTGACCCAGAGCGGCTTGAAGGTGGGATCGGCATGCAGATACCCGCCCTGGCTGAAATAGAGATACAGGACCTCTTTCGGGATCATGGTCCATTTCGACATCAGCGCGGCCGCGCGCTGCGGGTCCGCCTTGATCCAGCGCTGTGCGGCGATCAGCGCCTTGATATAGGCCGTCACGATCGCGGGATATTTGTCGGCGAACGCCTTGGTGACGACGATGCCGTGCAGATACGGGATCCTGGTGGAGGCGCCGGAATAGATCATCCGCCCGGAGCCCTTGTACTCCATGAACTCGGAGATCGGACAGAAATCGGCATGGGCGGCGATCTTCTGCGTGGCGATCGAAGCGATGCCGACCATCGGATCCTGGTTGACGATGCGGAACTTGTCGATCGGAATGTGCTGGTCCTGCGCCATCTCGAACAGCATCCCCCAGGCGGCGGAGCCGATCGGCACCGAGATGGCCTTGCCTTCGAGATCGCGCACGCTTTTTACCGGCGAATCCGCCGGCACCACGATCCCGTTGCCGGCGCCGGTGAGGTTGTAGTTGGTCAGTGCGATCAAATAGGAGCGTTCTTTCGCGGTCGCCTGGAATCGGGCGCCGTTGACCACCAGCGGGTAATCACCCATCACGCCGAAATCCAGCTTGCGCGCCAGCATCATCTGCGTGATCGGCGCGCCGGAGGAATAATCGCTCCATTCCACATCGTATTTGACGCCGGCGTATTTCCCGCTGTGGGGCAGGTATTTCTGCAACAGCTTCAGATGCATCACCGCGACCCCGGCGGGGTAGGTGTCGGTGCACATGGTCTGATGGCCGATGCGGATGTCGATGGTCTTGGCCAGCGCCGGCGCGAGCGGCGCGGCGAGCAGGCCAAGGGCAAGGGCGGCGCGACGCAGCATGGGGGAACCTCCGCGTAAGGGGTGCCAGTGCCGCCGGTCCCGATGGACCGGCGGTCGTGCCATGCGCGCTGCGTGTTCCTGTCCCGAGTGGTCAGGGTGGGGGGCGGTGCCGGGCGGAGGCAAGGAGAAGCAACCGGGGTTGGCAATTCCTTGCCGCGGGGCGGGCGCCGCCTAACCCATGGTCTGGACCGCCTCCGGCGCGATCTCGATCGTGATCCGCACCTCGCCGGGCTGGCGGAACGGATAGCGATCCTTGCCCATGTACTTCTTCGCCAGCGCGTCGATATGCGCGTCCGCCCCGTCCTCGGTCACGCGCGCCACCTGGCCGCGGATCTGGATGTAGCGATACGCATTGTCGGGATCGAGGATCGACAGCGCCACCTTCGCCCCTTCCTTCATCGTGCGCGCCTTCACCCGCCCGCGCGCGGTGTTCACGCGGATCATGCCGCCGGTGTGGTCGAACCAGACCGGCGTGACCTGGGGCGAGCCGTCGGCAAGGATGGTGGCCAGATGGGCGAAGGCTTTCTTCTGGTCCAGCAGGTCCAGGAAGGCGGCGGGGATGTCGGCCATGGGGGAATGCTCCGAACGGGTGGGGCAAAATTGCCCTCCCCGTGCCCCCGTCCTACCATCCCGCCCATGGACACCGCACCCCCCAAGCCGCACGGCCTCGCTCGCAACACCGCGAATTACGGTGACCGCGACTTCGCGCTGTATCTGCGCCGCTCCTTCGCCAAATCCATGGGCTATTCCCAGGCGATGCTGGACCGTCCCGTGG
>DAHWDR010000100.1:0-1603 GCA_027330745.1 Acetobacteraceae bacterium
CTGACGCCGGCGCGGATCGCGATCGGGGCATGGATGTGCCACTCGAACGCCGCGCGCCAATGTGCGCCCGTGACCAGGATCGCCAGTTCCGATAATTTGGCCGGCAAGGACGAACCGTATCGGCAGAAAGCCCCCAACGCCTGGGCGCGTTCCGCCAGTTCCGGGCTGTGCAGCCAGATGCGCAGCGGGCCTTCCACCACCCCGCGCGGGCCGGAGGCGATCATGTCGTGCACGCGGCGCTGCGCATCGGTCATCGGGGCAGCGGCGATATCGGGCAGGCGCGGCATGGCGGGATCCCTGAACATTGTTGCCGGCACGGGACCAGGGGCCGGCCAGGGCGTCAAGCGCACCCGGTTCGGTCACCGGACCGCGACCGTAGGCCCGCAAAAAATCCCCGCAGCAGCGTCGCCGCCTCCCGCTCGCGCACCCCGCCCACCACCTCCGGCCGGTGGTGGCACGAGGCTGCGTCGAGCACCCGCGCCCCATGCTCGATCCCGCCGCCTTTCGGGTCGTAGGCGCCGAACACCACCCGCCGCAGCCGGAACAAACTGGCCGCCTGGGCGCACATCGGGCATGGCTCCAACGTGACGTAAAGATCGCAGTCAGGCAGCCATTTCGCGCGCAGAAGGGTGCTGGCGCGGCGCAGCGCCAGCAGTTCGGCATGGGCCGAGGCGTCGGCCGTCGCTTCGGTCTCGTTGCCCGCGGCGGTCAGGATCGCCCCGTCCGGGCCGGTGACGACCGCGCCCACCGGCACCTCCCCACGTGCGCCGGCGGCGGCGGCTTCGGCCAAAGCGCGGGTCATCGGGTCATCCGCCATGACGCGCAGCTTGCCCCGGCAGGGCCGCGGGCGCTAGCAACCGCCATGACCCCTCCCCTGATCGGCGTGACGCTCGATTCGGAATCCCCCGGCGGCTATTCCGCCTATCCCTGGTATGCGCTGCGGCGGAACTACGCCGATGCGATCGCCGGCGCCGGCGGACTACCGATCGCATTGGCGCATGACCCCGCGCTGGCCGCTGCGTTGCTCGACCGGCTGG
This sequence comes from Acetobacteraceae bacterium, assembly GCA_027330745.1. GTDB lineage: Bacteria > Pseudomonadota > Alphaproteobacteria > Acetobacterales > Acetobacteraceae > JAJZVS01. Next base: position 1,038 of record DAHWDR010000100.1, read on the forward strand.
ACGCGCTGGTGGTGACCGGGGGCGCGTTCGATATCGACCCCGCGCTTTACGGCGCCGGATCGCGCCACGCGACCGTCAGCCTGAAGGAAGGCCGAACCGCGGCCGAGCTGGCGCTGACCGAGGGCGCGTTGGCGCGCGGCCTGCCGGTGCTGGGCATCTGCGGCGGCGCGCAGCTGCTTGCCGTGGTACTGGGCGGCTCGCTGATCCAGCATATCCCCGACGCGATTCCGAACGCGTTGGAACATGAACAGCCGAACCCCCGCCACGAACCCGGCCACCCCGTCGCCATCGTCCCCGGCACGCGCCTGGCGGCAATCACCGGGGCGACGGGGATGGCGGTGAATTCGGCGCATCACCAGGCCGTTGCCGCCCCCGGTCCGCGCGCGGTGGTGAACGCGATCGCCCCCGATGGCGTCATCGAGGGTATCGAAGACCCGGAGGCGCGGTTCTGCCTCGGCCTGCAATGGCACCCGGAGTTCCTGATCGATCCCGCCGACCGGCGCATCTTCGACGCGCTGACCGCCGCCTGCGCCCGATGACCGACGAGACCGAGATCCCCGAACGCG
>DAHWDR010000104.1:0-11901 GCA_027330745.1 Acetobacteraceae bacterium
CGCCAGATGCCCCGCCGCCGGTGCTGCGCACCCATACCTCCCCGGTGCAGATCCGCACCATGTTATCGCGCGGCCTGCCGCTGCGCGTGATCGTGCCGGGCCGCACGTACCGCGCCGATCACGACGCCACCCACTCGCCGATGTTCCATCAGGTGGAGGGGCTGGTGATCGACCGCGACATCACGCTCGGCCACCTGAAAGGTTGCCTGATCGATTTCCTACGCGCGTTCTTTGCCGTTCCCGATCTGCCGGTGCGTTTCCGTGCCAGCTATTTCCCGTTCACCGAACCCTCGATGGAGGTGGATATCGGTTGGGACCGCAAAACCGGCGCACTCGGCCAGGGGAACGATTGGTTGGAAATCCTCGGCTCCGGCATGGTCCACCCGCGGGTGCTGGCCAATGTCGGCATCGATCCGCGCGCGTTCCAGGGCTTCGCCTTCGGCATGGGGATCGAGCGCGTTACCATGCTGAAACACGGCATTCCTGACCTGCGGCCGTTCTATGAAAGCGATATCCGTTGGCTGCGCCATTACGGGTTCAATCCGCTCGCGCCGGCGCTGCTGCACGAGGGGGCGTAGCCGATGAAATTCACCCTCTCATGGCTCCGCGCGCATCTGGATACCGACGCCTCGCCCGCCGCGATCGGCGCGACCTTGACGCGCATCGGCCTGGAACTGGAATCGATCACCGACCGCGGCGCCGTGCTCGCCCCGTTCCGCATCGCCCATGTGATCGAGGCGGTGCCGCATCCCAACGCCGATCGCCTGCGTGCCTGCCGTGTCGAGACCGGGGACGGCATCGTTTCGGTGGTGTGCGGTGCGCCCAATGCGCGGACCGGTATGAAGGCGGTATTCGCCCCGCCTGGCAGCTTCATCCCCGGCACCGGCATCACCCTGAAAACCGGCGAGATCCGCGGCGTGGTCAGCGCCGGGATGCTGCTGTCGGCGCGCGAGATGGGGCTCGGTGAGGATCATTCCGGCATCGTCGATCTGCCGGAGGACGCCCCCGTGGGCGCACCCTATGCCGCCTGGGCCGGGCTGGATGACGCGGTGATCGAGATCGCGGTCACGCCGAACCGCGGCGATTGCTTCTCGGTACGCGGTGTGGCCCGCGACCTCGCGGCGGCCGGTATCGGCACGCTGCTTCCGTGGGCGCCGGTGCCGGTATCGCCGGCGTTCACCGGCGGCCCGGGCTGGCGCATCGACTGGCCGGAGGCCTGTCCCTGGGTCCTGGGCCGTACCATCCGCGGCCTGCGCAACGGCCCCTCGCCGTCCTGGCTGGCCGACCGCCTGACCGCCATCGGGCTGCGGCCGATCAGCGCGCTGGTCGATATCACCAACCTGTTCACCATCGATCTGGGCCGACCGCTGCATGTGTTCGACGTGGGCAAGCTGTCCGGTGCCACGCTGACGATCCGCCGCGGCGCGGGAGAAACGTTTCGTGCCCTGAACGGCAAGGACTACACCGTCACGGACCGGGACTGCGTCATCGCCGACGCCGCTGGCGTGCAGTCCCTGGCCGGCATCGTCGGCGGCGAGGCGACGGGCTGCGACGAGGCCACCACTGAAGTCTTCGTGGAATGCGCGCTGTTCGACCCGGTGTGCATCGCGCTGTCCGGCCGGCGCCATCAGGTGATCTCGGACGCGCGCCAGCGCTTCGAGCGCGGGATCGATGCCGCGCTCATGCCCGACGCGCTGGAAGCGGCGACCGCGCTGATCCAGGAGATCTGCGGCGGGCAGGCCGGCGCTGTCACCGTGGCCGGCGCGGCGCCGGATCGGCGCCGCACGGCATCGTTGCGTTTCGCCCGGCTGCGCGATTTCGGCGGCGCCGAAGTGGCTGCGGACGAGGCGGTCGGGTCCCTGGAACGTCTGGGCTTCGCCGTGGTGGCGCGCGACGCCGCGGCCGTGACCGTCGCGGTGCCGTCTTGGCGCAACGACGTGGCGCAAGGCGGCGCGCTGGATCAGGCCGCTGACCTGGACCCGGTGCTTGCCGCCGCCGCCGCCGCCGGCTGCGCGGCGATGGAACCGGAATGCGACCTGATCGAGGAAGTGCTGCGCCTGCGCGGCCTTGATCAGATCGCCCCCGTGTCCTTGCCGCGCTCGGCCCCGGTGCCGGTGCCGGTGCTGACGCCCGCACAAAGCCGCGCCGCGCTTGCTCGCCGCGTGCTGGCCGCGCAAGGACTGGCGGAATGCGTGACCTTCAGCTTCCTGGATCAGGCAACCGCCGCGCGCTTCGGCGACGCTCCCAGTTCCCTGCGCCTGGCCAACCCGATCGCGTCGGATCTGGATCAGTTGCGGCCGACGCCGATCGCCACCCTGGCGCTCGCGGCGGGACGCAACGCGGCCCGGGGCTATGCGGATGTCGGGCTGTTCGAGCTGGGCCCCGCCTACACCCCGGACGGTCAGGCGCTGGTGGCCGCGGGGCTGCGCGCCGGCGCCACGCCGCGCCATTGGGCGAGCCCGGCGCGCGACGTGGCGGCGATGGATGCCAAAGCCGATCTCTGGGCCGCGCTGACCGCCCTGTCGGTGCCGCTGGAGGCGCTGTCGGTCACCGCCGATGCCCCCGCGTTCTACCATCCCGGCCAGTCCGGCGTGGTGCGGCAGGGGCCGAGGACGGTGCTGGGGCGGTTCGGGACGCTGCATCCGGCCGTGCTGGCCGCGCTGAACCTGGCCGGTCCGGTGGTCGCGTTCGAGCTGTTCCTGGATGCCGTGGCGGAGCCGAAACGCCGCCGCCGTGCCGCGCCGGATCTGCCGGCGTTCCAGCCGGTGCGGCGCGATTTCGCTTTCGTCGTCGGCCGCGACGTGGCGGCGGACGCGGTGCTGCGCGCGGCGCGCGGGGCGGAGCGAACGCTGATCGCGGGCGTCGCGCTGTTCGACGTGTTCTCCGGCGGCAGCCTGCCGGAGGGGATGCGGTCCCTGGGCGTGGAGGTCACGTTCCAGCCGCGCGAACGGACGCTGACCGATGTGGAGCTGGAGCAAGCGGCGGCGAAGGTGGTCGCGGCGGTCGCGAAGGCGACCGGGGCAGTACTGCGGTAGCGGCGCTTGCCTCGGGTTGGGTGGCGCTTGTAGAAGCGGCGCATTCTGGTGCGGGCGCGTAGCTCAGCGGAAGAGCACTACCTTGACACGGTAGGGGTCACAGGTTCGATCCCTGTCGCGCCCACCAGAATTTTCCAAACGGGTTATGCGCAACCCGATCCGGCCGCCCTATCGGCGCGCCAGCAGGAACCGCGCCCCCAACAGCAGCTTGCGCCATTTCGGTACCCGGGCCGGTGCGGCCATCCGCTCCCACCCCCGCCGGCGCAGCGCGCGCAGAATCTCGCGATACCCGGCCGCCATCAGCCGCGCCGGTGCCATGGCGCGCGGATCGCAGGCGCGCATCGCGGCGAACGCGGCGGCGAACTGCGCGTCCGCCAGCACGGCGACGCGGGCGCAGACCACCGGCAGCCCGGGCGAGGCCAGCGCTGCCGCCGGGTCCAACGCCACGCCGGCCTCGGTCAGGTATTCGCGCGGGAGGTACAGCCGCCCGCGCTCGGCATCCTCGGCGACGTCGCGCAGGATATTGGTCAGCTGCAACGCCCGGCCCAGCGCATGCGCCACCTGGTCCGCCGCCGGCGAGGCGTCACCGAACGCCCGCACCGACAGCCGTCCCACCGCCGCGGCAACGCGATCGCAGTACAGATCAAGCGTCGCCAGATCGGGCGCCACGATCGCTTCCCGCGCATCCATTGCCATGCCGTCGATCACCGCCAGGAAATCTTCCGCGCGCAGACCGTAGCTGGCGGCGGCGGCGGCCAGGACCCGGGTCACCGCGCTATCGGCCTCGCCGCGGTACAGCCCGGCCACGCGGTCGCGCCAGACGTCCAACGCCGGCAGACGCTCGGCCAGCGGACCGGGATCGTCGGCAATATCGTCCACCTCGCGGCAGAAGGCGTAGATCGCATACATCGCCGCGCGCCGTTCCGGCGGCAGGATGCGCATCCCGCGATAGAACGAGGTCCCGGCGCGGCGCACGATCGCCTCCACCGCCGCCATGTCGGCCGGCGCTGCGTTCATCGCGCGAACCGCAGATAGCGCAGCGTAAGCACGGCCGCGATCACCAGGTCGGTCGCGCGCAGCTTCACCCGCCGCCGCAGCGGATCGCCGCGTTTCAGGCGCCGCGCCAGGCGCCGCGCCAGGCCCAGGATCAGCGCGGTCTCGAACCGCAGGCGCCAGCTTTTCACCCGGCGCGGCAGCGCATCGGCGTGATGGTTCAGCGACACGCACATTGCCAGCAGCGCGGTCAGCACCTGGCGTAGCTGCGGGCTGACGCGGTTGGCGCGCAGGTCCGCCTCCCGCGCGCCGTAGCTCTCCAGCAACGATTGTGGGAGGTAGCAGCGGTCCAGCGCGGTCAGGTCTTTCGCGCAGTCCTGCAGATGGTTCAATACCTGCAACGACACGCATAGCGCGTCCGAAGCGCCCCACGTGCCACGCCCCTCGCGATGCAGATCGAGCACATGACGCCCCACCGGCATCGCCGAATAGCGGCAGTAATCGTGCAGCTCCTCCCAGGTGGCATAGCGGCGATTTGTGGCATCGCGGCGGAATGCGACCAGCAGGTCGCGCGCGTGCTGATCAGTGACACCGGTTTCGGCCAGGCTTGCGCGAAGCGCGGCGGCACTTGGCGCCAGCGCCGCCCCGGCGCGGCCGAGCAGCACGGCTTCCATCGTATCCAGGCGGATGATCTTGTCGGCTTCCGCAAGCGTGGGGCTGTCCGCGATGTCGTCGGCGTTGCGGGCGAATGCGTAGAAGGCATGGATGTGCCGGCGCAGGCTGCGGCGGATCAGGATCGAGCCGACCGGAAAATTCTCGTCGCCGCGATCCTTGCCCGACCAGGTTTCGACTGACGCCAGCGCGCTCATGGCCGCCCCCCGTGCCCGCATCCGTCAAGGCCGGCCATGAAGCGGGGGCGGCAGAACGCGCTCATGTCTCCCCTCCCGCATAGGCGCGTCCGCGCCAGGCGACGCCTGCGCCGCCGTAATGGTTCCACGCCGATCCGATCGTCGCGGCCAGATAGAACGCCGCGATCAGCGGCAGGGCTGGCGCCCACCACGCCGATAGCCGGAACCGCCGCAGGCTGGGCAGGAAAGACCCCGCCATGCCGGCCCAAGCCAGCACGCCGCAGGCGCGCGCCCAGCCCTGCCCGAACAAAGCCGCCAGCGGTGGCACCAGCCATACCAGCCCCATCCCCGCCACCGTCCCCGCCAACAGGAATGGCGAGCGCCGCAGCTGCACGAACGCGGTTCGCGCGATCATCCGCCAGATCTCGGCAAACCCGGGATAGCGCCGTTCCGATCGCGCCAGCAGCGAATGCCCCAGCCAGATCCGCCCGCCGCGTTTCACCGCGCCGGCCAGCGCCACATCGTCGATCAGTGCGCCGCGCACCGCGGCCACGCCACCGATCCGCGCCAGCGCGCGCGCGCGGATCAGGATACTGCCGCCGGCCGCGGCCGCGGTGGCGCGCAGCGGATCGTTCACCCAAGCGAACGGATACAGCAGCTGGAAAAAATACACGAACGCCGGCACCAACGCGCGTTCCGCCAGGGTGTCGCAGGCGAGCGCGACCATTTCGGAAACGAGCTCGGCGCCGTCCGCTTCCGCCCGGGCCACCAAGGCCGCCACATGGCGCGGGTCATGCACGATATCGGCGTCGGTCAACAGGATCAGCGGCGCGTCGCCGGCCGCCTCGATCCCTTGCGCCACGGCCCACAGCTTGCCGCTCCAGCCCGCCGGGCGCGGCCGGCCGGCGAGCACGGCAAGGCGAGGGTCGGCCAAGGCGCGCGCGATCGCGCCGGTGCCGTCGGTGCTTTCGTCATCGACCAGGATCACCCGCAGCGCGCCGCGATAGTCTTGCGCCAGCAGGGACCGCAGCGCCGTGGCAACGTGTGCGGCCTCATTTCGCGCCGGGACCACCACGGCCAGTGGCGGTGCGGCGCGCGGCACCGCGGCGGACAATTCCGGCCCGGCCTGCCAGAACCGTCCGTGCAGGACCAGCAGCCAGCCCCAGGCCAGAACCGCGATCAGCGCCAGCGCCGTCATGCCGGCAGCATCCCAGCGGCGCGGAACCAGGCCAGCGCGTCCGCCACCGCTGCGCGCGCCGGACGTGGCGCGTAGCCCAGCTCGGCGGTGGCTTTGGCCGAGGAGAAGAACATTCGCTTGCGCGCCATGCGCAGGTAGTCGCGGGTGACGCGCGGTTCGGCGCCGGACAGCCGCGCCCAAGTCTCCATCGCCAACGCCACCGGCCATAGCGGCGCGATCGGCAGGCGGATGCACGGCGGCGCGCGCCCGGCCGCCTCCGCCACCAGACCCAGCACCGCGCGCAGCGACAGGTTCTCCCCGCCCAGGATATACGCCTCGCCGACGCGGCCGCGTTCCAGCGCCAGCGCGTGACCCTCGCCCACGTCATCGACATGGACGAGGTTCAGGCCCGTCTCGACATAGGCGGGCGTGCGGCCCAGCGCCGCGTCCAGGATCATCCGCCCGGTCGGCGTGGGCCGGCGGTCGCGCGGCCCCACCGGCGCGGCGGGATTGACGATCACCACCGGCAGGCCCTGGCGGGCCAGATCGCGCACCGCCTGCTCGGCCAGGTATTTCGACCGCTTATAGGCGCCGATGATCGCCTCCGGATGCACCTTCGTGGTTTCGTCGGCCGGTGTGCCGTCCTCGGTCAGGCCCAGAGCGGCGACGGAACTGCAATAAACGATGCGCTCGGCCGCCGACGCCGCGCGCAGCAGCGCGACCGTCCCGTCCAGGTTGGCGCGCAGCATCGCTGCCGGATCGGGGACCCAGATGCGGTAATCCGCGGCGACATGCGCCACGAACCGGCACCCGGCGGCGGCGCGCACCAACGAGCCGGCATCGGTCAGGTCCCCGACCACGATCTGGGCGTCCAGCCCGGCCAGGTTGCCCCGGTTGCTGCCGGCGCGCACCAGCAAGCGCAGCGCGTGTCCGCGCGCAGCCAAAGCACGGGCCACCGCCGAGCCGACGAAGCCGGTGGCGCCGGTCACCAGGGTAGGCGCGGGGGAAATGGCGGAGGGTTTCCTCGGTCTGCCGGAATCGCCCGTTCTATAGCCCGGGGCGGCGGGCTGGTGTAGAGCCGCGCGGTTCCTCCCCGGGCGCGAAAGCGAAGACGTGAAGAGACTGTCCCTGGCGCTGGCGCTTGCGGGTCTGGCCCTGACCACTGTGCTGATCGGCTGGTCTGGCGCGGGCCGGGTGTTCGCCGGCGTGCTGCGCGCCGGCTGGGGTGGGTTCGGTCTCTATCTTGGCTGGCAGTGCGTGATGTTCTTGCCCCTGGGTCTGGCCTGGGATGCGATCGCCCGCGGGCGCGGCGAGCGGCGGCTGCCGGTGTTCATCTGGGGGCGGATGGTGCGGGACGCCGCCAGCAATGCGCTGCCGTTCTCGCAGCTTGGCGGGTTCGTGATCGGCGGGCGCGCGGTGATGCTGGCCGGGATTTCCTGGGCGCTCGCCACCGCCTCCACCGTGCTGGACGTGACCGCGGAGTTCCTGGCCGAAGTGGTGTTCGCCGGCATCGGACTTGGCGTGGTGCTGCTGCACGATCCCGGCACGAAATTGCGGATCCCGATCGCGCTCGGCATGGCCGGCGGCGTCGCCGCGGCCGGGGTGTTCATCTGGATGCAGCGCGGCGCGAACTCGCTGTTCGCCCGGCTGGGCGGGCGCATCGCCGCGGGCCGCTTCGCCGGCACCGCTGAACGGCTGGACGCGCTGGGCCAGGAGCTTGCGGCGCTGCATGCCCATAACGGGCGCCTGGCCGTCAGCTTCTTACTGCATCTGCTGGGTTGGATGATGAGCGGCGTCGGCACCTTCATCGCCTACCGCGCGCTGGGGGTCCCGGTGAAATTCGAGGTAGCGCTGGCGATCGAGGCGCTGCTGTCGGCGATCTCTGCCGCCACGTTCCTGGTCCCGGCCGGGATCGGCGTGCAGGAGGCAAGCTACGCCGGACTGGGCGCGATCTTTGGCTTGCCGGTCGATATTTCGTTGTCGGTATCCTTGCTGCGCCGGGCGCGCGACCTGAGTTTGGGAATCCCGATCCTGCTGGCCTGGCAGGCGTGGGAAATGCGGCGGCTGCGGGCAGCGCCGGCTGGGGCGTCGCGGCCGCGGCCGGACGCCCCGTGATCCAGGCTCAGCGGCGGAAATCGGCACCCGCGCGCTCGATCTCGCGCACGACGCCGCGCCACTCCATCAGCCCGTATTCCGGGCCAGCCCGGTGCTTGCGCATCCGTTCCGCGGCCTTGCCGATCACGTAATCCGAGATCGGCTGCGGCGGCTGGCCCAGTTGCCGGGAGATCAGTTCCAGCTCGCAGGCGCGCTCCAGCATGTACATCCGCATGAAGGTGCCGGCGACGGTCTGGCCGTGCGTCAGCAGCCCGTGGTTCAGCAGCACCACGCAGCTACCGAGCTGGCAGGACCGGCCCAGCGCCTCGCATTCCTCGGCCGAGGCCGGGACGCCGTATTCGTGATAGGCGACGTCATCGTAGACATGCAGAGCGTCCTGGCTGATCGGGCGCAGGCCGCGCTCCAGCAGCGATACGCCGGCGCCGGCGCGAGTATGGGTGTGCATCACGCACATCGCATCCGGCCGGGCTTTGTACACGCCGCTATGGATGGTGAAGCCGGCGTTGTTGAACTTGCCCTGGTCGCCGATCACGTTGCCGTCAAAATCCATTTTTACCAGGGAGGAGGCGGTGATCTCGTCGAACATCTCGCCGTAGCGGTTGATCAGGAAGGTCTCGGGCGCATCGGGGACGCGCACGGACATGTGGGTGTTGATCAGGTCGGTCCAGCGCATGTGCTGGACCACGCGATACAGCGCGGCCAGATCGCAGCGGGCCTGCCATTCGACGTCGGTCATCGCGGGTTCGGTGATGCGGAGAGCAGCGGACATGTCGAGGTTCCTTTCGTGACGAAGTCGGGTCGTGAAGAAGCAGGGGTCAGAGGCCGAACAGCGCGCGCGCGGTGCCGCCGGCGATGGCCGAGACCTGACCCGCATCAAGCGCCTTGGTTTCCGCCAGATGCCCGATCGGGTCGTATTCACCCATGTCGAACGGGTAGTCGGTCCCCATCATCACATGATCGGCACCGAACAGCGACACCAGCGCTTCCAGCTGATGCGGCGTGAACACGATCGTGTCGAAATACACCCGCTTGAGGTAGGTCGTGGGCGCTTCTTTCAAGTCTCCGTGACTGTCGCTGCGCGCACCCCAGGCGTGATCGATGCGCCCGGAATAGGCGGGCAGATAGCCGCCACCGTGAACCGCAATCAGCTTCAGCTTCGGGTGCCGCGCCAGCACGCCGTCGAAGATCAGGTAATGCAGCGCCATCGTCGTATCGAACGGGTTGCCGATGACGTTGTTGAAGTAATATTTGCCGAAACGCCGTGCCTCGGTGAAGCCGGAGGGATGGACCATTACCACCGCGCCCAGTGCTTCGGCCTTGTCCCAGAACGGTTCCAGCGATGGGTCGGAGATTTCCTTCTCGCCCACATGGGTCAGGATCTCCACGCCGTGCATCTTCAGGCTGCCCATGCAACGGGCCAGCTCCTCGGCCGCCGCGGCGCCACCGGCTTGCAGGGCCACGGTGCCGAGTGCGCTCAGCCGGTCCGGGCGGCGGGCGCAGAACGCGGCGACGCCGTCATTGACCATCCGAGCGGCCTTGATCCCGAGCTCCGGGGTTACGGTGTAATAGCATTGCGGCGGCGCCGGTGAGATGATCTGCCGGTCCACCCCCATCTCGTCCATCACCGAAAGCCGCAGCGCCAGATCGATCTGGTGCTGATGCCGGTCCTGGTCCTGCTTGCGGGTCAGGAACTTGGTTTCCTCGGTGTAGAACTGCGCGCGCGCGTCGGCGGGGATGTGGGAAGCTACCAGAGCGGCGGCCTCTTCGACGATCATATGCGCGTGCATGTCGATCGTGGTGCTGGCGGGGCGGACCTCGCGGCCAGGGCGGCCATGGGTGCGGGCCTTGGTCAGGGTGTAGTGGTTGTAGCGCTCGGCCATCGTTTCCTCGGGCGTTGGGGCGCCGCCTGCGCGGCTTGGCACGATACTCGCCCGCCCGGTCGGCCGGGGCAAGTCACGGCCGGCCCCTTTGACGCCGACCGGCCGCCGGAGCAATGATCGGCTGTCGGGCTGTGGAACGAAAGGGAGAAACCCATGCAGTCACTCTGCGCGGCGATGCTTGCCCGTTTCATTACTCTCGGAACCCTCCGGGTGCAGTGGCCCGATGGGTCCAGCCGGGATTTTTCCGGACCACCCGGCTCCGGCCCGCATGCGGCGATGCGGCTCGTGGACGCACGCTCGGTCCGCGGGCTGGCACTGAACCCGGCGCTAGCCGTGGGTGAGTCTTATATGGAGGGTACGCTCGAACCGCTCGGTTGCACGATCTACGATGTGATCGAGGTGCTGCTGATCAACGTGGCGAACAACACGGAGCGCCACGCTCTGCTGTGGCTGCGCATGGCGCTGCGCCGGCTGCGGCGCCAGCTGGATCAGTTCAATCCCGCCGGGCGGGCGCGGCGCAACGTGGCGCATCACTACGATCTGGATGGGCGTCTCTACAGCCTGTTCCTGGATCGCGACTGGCAATACTCCTGCGCCTATTTCCCGCGCGGGGACGAAACGCTGGAAGCGGCGCAGGCGGCCAAGAAGCGCCATATCGCCGCCAAGCTGCGCCTGGACCAACCGGATCTCTTGGTGCTGGATATCGGCTGCGGGTGGGGCGGCATGGCGATCACGCTGGCGCGTGATTTTGGCGCCCGCGTGCTGGGGATCACGTTGTCGGAGGAACAACTGGCCGCCGCCCGGGCGCGCGCCGAGACCGAAGGGCTGGCCGATCGGGTCCGCTTCGAACTGTGCGACTACCGCGCCGTCACCGGGCAGTTCGACCGTATCGTCTCGGTCGGCATGTTCGAGCATGTGGGCGTGCCGTTCTACCGCGCTTTCTTCGACGCGATGTCCCGACGGCTGACCCGGGACGGTGTCGCGCTGCTGCACGCGATCGGGCGCAACGCGCCACCCGGCAGCACCAACCCGTGGCTGACCAAATACATCTTCCCCGGCGGCTATTGCCCGGCCGTCTCCGAAGTGCTGGCGGCGTCGGAACGCTCCGGCCTGCTGCTGACCGATGTAGAAATTCTGCGGTTGCACTATGCCGAGACGCTGCGCCACTGGCGCCGCCGCTTCGCCGCCAACCGCGACACCATCGCCTCATTGTATGACGAGCGGTTCTGCCGGATGTTCGAGTTCTACCTGGCCGGTTCGGAGTTATCGTTCCGGCGTGAGAACATGATGGTGTTCCAGATGCAGTTTGCTCATGACCAGGCGGCGCTGCCGCTGACCCGCGATTACATGGCGCGGGCCGAGGCGGCGGCGGCGCGGGTTCCCGCCTGAGGTCAACCGCTCCCAAGGGCGCGCCGGCTTATCTGGCGGTGTCAGGCTGGGGGGAAGATCTCGATCTCGGCCTGGCTGTGCAGGTCCTGCTGCAACTGGCGCGACAGCAGATCCACCCGCTGCGAGAGGATCTGCAACCGGATCTCCTGGGGCGTGAGTTCGGCCACATTCTTCTGTGCGCGCGCGCAGACGATCAGCACCGCGATCCCGTCCGGTGCCACCACGGGCTGGGTCGCCTTGCCCGGCGGCAGGGTGGCCAGCATCTGCCGGAACGAAGGCGGCTGCACATGATCCAGATCGATCGGACCGGGGTCGGCGGGGCGCGGCGAGTGGTGCTGGATCGCGACCTGCTCCATCTGCGAGCAACTGGTGACGCTGGCGCTGATCCCGTGCGCCACCTGCAAGGTCGCGATCTGCTCCGGGGTCGGGGCGTTCGGGTTGAGCGGCGTGCTGAACGGCAGGAA
>DAHWDR010000130.1:0-1603 GCA_027330745.1 Acetobacteraceae bacterium
CCGTCCCGTCCCTGTAGGTAGCCGTCGCCCCGCCGAGGACCCGCCATGCCCAAACTCGCCAAGCTGACCCGCCGCGCCGTGCTGCCGCTGATCGCAAGCGCCGTCGCCGCCCCTATCTCTGCCACCCGCTCCTTTGCCGCCCCCGCAACCCCCGCTACCGCCGCCCAGACCGCTTCCTGGGAAACCGCGCGCACCCTGGGTCACCCGGACGCGAAGATCGTGGTCGAGGAATGGTTCTCGCTCACCTGCACCCATTGTGCCGATTTCGCCGGCACCACCTTCCCCGAGTTGCGCAAGAAATTGATCGACACCGGGAAAATCCGCTGGGTGTTCCGCGATTTCCCGCTGGACAAGGTGGCGCTGTCCGCCGCCCAGGTGGCGCGCGCCCTGCCGCCGGAGCGCTATGTCGCGTTCGTGCTGGCGCTGTTTTCCTCGCAGGATCGCTGGGCTTTCGGCGCCGGGGAGAAATACCCGCAGCGGCTTTGGGAACTGGCCGCGCTGGCCGGCATGGAGCGCCCGACCTTCGACGCCGCCTTCAACGATACCGCGCTGCAGGATTGGATCCTGGCCGGGCAGAAGCTGGCCGAGACGAAATGGAAGATCGACGCGACTCCGAGCTTCGTGATTGATGGGCGGATGGTCGCCGGCGAGATGCCCTATGACAGCTTCGTCAAGGAGCTTCCCGGCCTCGGCTAACCGAGGGAGTCCCGCTTGCCCGTCAGCTTCGCCCGCCTGCGCATCGCCGGGTTCAAGAGCTTTGCCGAGCCGGTCACGGTCGAGCTTCGCCCCGGCCTGACCGGCATCGTCGGCCCCAATGGCTGCGGCAAATCCAACGTCATCGACGCGCTGCGCTGGGGCATGGGCGAAGCCAACGCCCGCACCCTGCGCGGCGGCGAGATGGACGACGTCATCTTTGCCGGCACCGCCGGCCGCCCGTCGCGCAACCTGGCCGAGGTGGCCCTGACCTTGGAGGACGCCGCCGGCATCGCCCCGCCGCCGTTCCACGATCAGCCGGAGCTCGAGATCATCCGCCGCCTGGAACGCGGCGGCGCCAGCGCCTATCGCGTGAACGGGCGCGAAGCGCGGGCGCGCGACGTGCAGACCCTGTTCGCCGATCTTGCCTCCGGCGCGCGCGCCTCGGCCATGGTCAGCCAGGGGAAAGTGGGTGCCCTGGTCTCGGCCCGGCCGGAGGATCGGCGCGCGGTGCTGGAAGAAGCCGCCGGCATCACCGGCCTGCACGCGCGCCGCCATGAGGCCGAGCTGAAACTGCGCGCCGCCGAGGCCAATCTGGCCCGCGCCGAGGACCGCGCCGGGGCGCTGGAGACGCAGCTTGCGGGTCTCAAGCGTCAGGCGCGCCAGGCCAGCCGCTACCGCAACCTGTCCGGCGCGATCCGCGACGCCGAGGCGGAATTGCTGTCGATCCAGCGTGCCATCGCCGCTGCCGCCCGCGCCCGCGCCGCGGCCCAGTTGGACGCGGCCGGCCGCGCCGTCGCCGCCGCCACCGCCACCGCGATCGCCACCGAACAGGCCGCCACCGAATCCGCCGCCGCCCTGCCGGATCTGCGCGTGTCGGAGGCCGACGCCCGCACCGGTCTGGAACGCC
>DAHWDR010000141.1:0-1541 GCA_027330745.1 Acetobacteraceae bacterium
CGACCACGCTTTGGACATGGGCTAGCGCCTTCAACAGGGCGGCGCGGTCGGCCTTTAATTTCATCCGATGATACCCCAAGCGGCCGCGCCCCAGGGCGGGGCGACTCGTATGGCACAGTTTAGCAAGCGGCGGGTGGGGAAGGCCAGTGGGGAGAGGCGATGCTCGGGCGGCGTCGCGCCAACGCGGGTTTGCCTCCGAATGGGCGATCCGCTCTCCGACCGCGGCTGGCCGGGCGATGTGGTCGAACCAGTTGGTCATGCCGCGCCGGGGTGGCCCCAGGCGGAGCGCGGCGCCAGGTCAAGGGCAGCGGGTCCGCCACCGGGAGGGGCGGGAACGGGACGGGGACGAATTTTGCGGTGGGCGGCTTGGCTGCGCCGGCGTCGCGGCCGGTTTCGGAGGGGAACGGGGTGCCGGCGACGGGGCCGAAGCGCGACAAGGTCGCGCGCGAAAAGACCGCAAGGGATTTCGCCGGAAATCCCGGATTGAAACTCCTGGTAGGTACTTCCCGTTTATGATCGCGTTCCGGTTGTGCGCCGGGGGGTGCGGCGGCTAAGCATCCTCCGGCTTCACCAACGTCCCGGCGCAAGCCCAAACCAGGGTCCTGATGACCGAAGCACAGGCGCTCGCCATCGCTCGCCAGACCGGTCCCGCCTCCGCGGGCCAGGGCACGGCGCGGCTGCGCCTTGTCTGGGGCGCCGCCACGTTGACGGTGGCCGGCCTGCTGATCCTGCTCACCTGGGCCAATACGTTGCGCGGGATCCGCGTCGAACGTCACGCCGCGTCGGATCATGCGCTGGCCAGCCTGGCCGCCGACGCCCATATCGCCGCGGTCGCGTTCACCCATCGCGAGGGCGAAGCCGCGGTGCTGTTGTCCCTGCTGGCGCTGCAAGCGTCCGGCGATCCCGCCGGATTCAGTCTGCCCACCGCCGTCGCCGCCGCCGGCTTGGCGTTGCCCCCGGGTAGCGAGCTGGTGCTGCGCGACGCCACCGGAACGGTGCGCCAGACCATGCGCGCGGCGCGGCCCGCCCGCGTTGTATCGGCGGGGGAAATCCTCACGTTGCGCAGCAAGCTGGCTGCCCCGCCGCTGGCCGTGCCAACCGGCGCAGCTGGTTCGCCAACCGTGCCGTTCGGGCCGGGCGGCACGCTCAGCTTGCGGATCCCGCTGCAATCCCTGCTCGCCCCGCTGGTGGTCGCACGCCTGCCGGCCGACGCGACCCTGGCCCTGATCGGCACGAAAGACGCGCGGGTGCGGATCGCGCTCAGCGCGCGCCGCCCCGGCCCGCGTCCCGGTGGCTGGCTGCTGGGGCCGGGACCCTCCGCGATCGGCGTCACCCGTCCCGCGCCCGGCGCGCCGCGGGTGTTGTTTGCCCGCTACCAGGTGCCGGGGCATGCGCTGGCGCTGGTCATCCTGCGTCCGCGCGCCGCCGCCCTGGCCCCGGTGCGCGCCACCACCGCCGGCACCTCGCGGCTTGCGATCGCGATCACGGTGCTGATCGCGCTCGCCATGCTGGTGGTGCTGGGCGAGATCGAAGCGATGATT
>DAHWDR010000169.1:0-4737 GCA_027330745.1 Acetobacteraceae bacterium
CACGCTGAATATCTATGGGTTTCGCCAGGGTTTCGTGTTCCTCAATATCGGCTACGCCTGCGCGCTGATGGTGGCGCTGACGGTGCTGGTGCTGGGCGCGGTCGGGCTGCTCGCGCGGATGCGCCGGATGGTCGCATGGTAAGGTCGCCGTTGCGCGCGCGGGTCCTGTCGGCGCTGGATCTGGCGCAGTTGCTGGTGGCCTGCGTGCTGCTGCTGACGCCGATCCTGTGGATGGTGGCGGCCGGGTTCAAATCCTCGGCCGCCGTCACCGCCTATCCGCCGCGGCTGCTGTTCCATCCCACCACCGCGAATTACGCCGCCCTGTTCGCGCAGATGCCGTTCCTGGAATACGCCTGGAACAGCCTGGTGATCGCCGGCGGCGCCAGCGTGATCGGCCTGGCGCTGGGCGTCCCGGCGGCGTTCGCCGTGTCGTGGAACCGCATGGCCTGGCCGGCGGTGGCGATGCTCGCCGCGCGCATGGCGCCGGGCGCGCTGTTCCTGCTGCCGTGGTTCGTGATGTTCTCGGCGATCCATGCGGTCGGCAGCTACTGGGTGCTGATTCTGGCCCATGCCGTGATCACCCTGCCGCTGGCGCTGTGGATCATGCTGCCGTTCTTCGACGCGCTGCCACGCTCGGTGATCGAGGCGGCGCTGATCGACGGCTGCACCGACGCCGGCGTCCTGATCCGGGTCGCGCTGCCGCTGGTGGCGCCGGGCCTGGCGGTCGCCGCGATCCTGTGTTTCGTGTTCGCCTGGAACTATTTCCTGTTCGCGCTGGTGCTGTCCGGGTTCTCCACGACGCCGCTGGTCGTGGCGGCATTCAATTTCGTAGGCGAGGGCGTGACCAACTGGGGCGCGCTGATGGCGGCGGCGACGCTGATCGGGCTACCGCCGGTCCTGCTGGCGTTCTTCGTCCAGCGCCGGCTGGTGGGCGGACTGGCCGCGGGGGCGGTGAAGGAATAGCGCGCGCCGTCAAAACCCCGTCCGCGTCGCCCCCACCACATATCCCTTGCGCGGAAACTCCTCCCAATACCCCCGCAACCCTTTCCCGCCCCGCTCCACGTACGGCCGCGCCCGCAGCGCCGCCACATCCAGATCGATCCCGTGCCCCGGCGTCTCCGGCAATTCCACGAACCCGTCGCGCACCACCAGCGGCGCCACCGCCACCGCGTCGCAGGCCGGTTTCAAGTTCACGAAACATTCCGCGATCAGGAAATTCGGGATCACCGCGGCCACCGCCACCGTCGCCGCCAGCCCGACCAACGTCGAGTTGTAGTTATGCGGCGCGATCGCCACCGCCTGCGGCGCCGCCATCCCGGCGATATCCAGCAGCGCGGAAATCCCGCCGCAGTTGCACACGTCCGGATTGAGGATATCCGCCGCGCGCCGTTCCAGGCAGTGGAAGAACGCCTCCCGCGAATACATCGCCTCCCCGGTCACGATCGGCACATCCAGCGCGCGCCGCACCTCCGCCACCAGTTCGATATTGTCGCCCAGGCAGGGTTCCTCGTACCAGC
The DNA here is from genome assembly GCA_027330745.1 of Acetobacteraceae bacterium. GTDB lineage: Bacteria > Pseudomonadota > Alphaproteobacteria > Acetobacterales > Acetobacteraceae > JAJZVS01. The sequence goes on from DAHWDR010000169.1 coordinate 1,518, forward strand.
CGATATCGAACTCGGCCAGCCGCCGCCCCAGCCGGATCGCGTGCATCGGCGCCAGCCGCCGGTGGCATTCGATCAGCAGCCCGAACCCCGGCCCCAGCGCGGCCCGCATGGCGCGGACATAGGCGATCACATGCGCCTCGTCTTCCGGATGGATGAAGCTGCGCCACGGCCCCGGAAACGGGTCCCATTTCAGCGCCGTATACCCCGCCGCCTGCACCGCCAGCGCCCGTTGCACATTCGCCTCGATCGATTCCGTCCCGCTCGACCAGCCATTCGCATAGACTTTCACCGCGGCACGGGACGCGCCGCCCAGCAGGTTGTACAGCGGCATCCCGGCCTGCTTTGCGACGATATCCCACAACGCAATCTCGATCGCGCTCCACGCCGAACCGAGTTCCAGCGACGCCCGGCGCATCGCGAAATCCTCGAACATCACCTGCGCGGTATGGCGGATCTGGAACGCGCTGCGGCCGATCGCGACGCCGGCCATGGCGTGCAGGATCTCCGCCACCGGCTTTTCCTTGCCGGGCGTGACATAGGCCTCGCCCCAACCATGCAGGCCGCTTTCGGTCTCGACGCGACAGAACAACAGGTTCTTGGCGGTGCCGGGGTCGAACAGAAACGTTTCGATACGCGCGATTTTCATGGGGTTCCTCCGCGTTCGGCAGGATGCGGCGTGGCCCGGCCGCTGTCTATCCGCGCCACATCCGCCCCAGCACGGCCAGCCCGCGCCGGTGATGGCGCAGCGCGGCCAGCCCATGCCCCACGGCCAGGCCGACCAGGGCGAACGCCGCCAGCCGGTGCACCACCCGCAGCACGGCATACAGCGCCGGACTGGGTCCGATCGCGGCCGGAATCGGGATCACGAACAGGAACAAGGTCGGGATGCCGGATGGCGCCGTGCAGGCGGTCAGGTACCCCAGCACCGGCACCGCCAGCAGCAGCGCATACAGCACGCCCTGCCCCAGCGCCGCGGCCTGGCGCTCCCACGCCGCGAGGCCCGGGTCGGGCGCCGGTCGGCCGCGCCGCGCGCGCAGCCCCAGCCGCCACACGGCCAGGCCCAGCACCGTCAGCCCGACCGTCTTATGCGCCTGGAACAGCAGAAACTTGCTCAGCAGGTCGCGCAGCGGCACCGCCACCATCACGAATCCCAGCGCGAATCCCGCCGCCACCAGCGCGGCCGACCACCAATGCAGCCGCCGCTGCGCGGACGAAAACGCCTCAGCCACCCGGCGCGGCCGTCAGGATCACCCGCGCGTAGATCGCCAGATGCACGGTGTCGGCAATGAACCACGGGTCCGCCGTTATCCCGAAGGCACTCCGGCTGACCGCGCCGGTCACGACGAAATCATCGACCCGCCGGCCCGCCGCATCGCGTGCCGCGCGCACCAGCCGCGCCCGCAAAATGACCGGCCGAGTCTTCCCGCGCAGCGTCAACGCGCCTTGGATCGCGTAGCGCCCGGGCCCGTCGGCGGTGACCGCCTGGCTATGGAACCGGATCGCCGGATAGCGCGCCACATCGAAAAAATCGGCCGAGCGCAGCATCGCCGTTTCCTGCCCCCAGGGCGTGCGGACGGACCCCGCCTTGATCGTGACCGCAATCCGCGTCGCCGCCGGATCCGCCGGATCGATCGTCAGCGCACCCAGAAACCGCGCAAAGCCACCTTGCGCCCGGAACAGCCCCAGATTCGACACGGTGAAGCCGATGCTGCCGTAGCGCTGGTCCAGATGGAACAGTTCGGCCGCCGGCGCCGGATGCACCAGCAGCAGCGCCAGCACCCCAGCCCGCCAGACCGCCGCAACCAATCGCCGCGTCATCCCCATCCCCGCCAAGTCCCTGCGGTAGATAGGCTCCATCGCCCACCTCGCCAGGGGGAGTCCCTGGGCGGGACGTTCACGCTTTACCAATCTCTGGCCCCGATTCTGCCGGCCACCCCGGCCGGATCACGGAATGCCCCCCGACTCTCTCACCGATCTCCATCTTGCGCCCGCCGCCACACGGCGGCCGCCGCGGCTGCTGGTCTGGCAATGGGGCCGGCGCGGCAGCCCGCCGCGCCTGGCCGCGGCCCTGGCGGACGGGCTGCGCAGCACCGGCGCCGAGGTGAAGCTGTCGCTGTCCACCGCCGCCGAGCTTCTGTCCGCCCCGGACGCACCGACCAACGATTTGCCGGTCGTCACCTACACCCGCGCCGCCGGGTTCGCCGCCCGCTTCGGCGCGATCCCCCTGACCGCCCCTTCCCTGGCGCGACGCATCGCCGCTTGCCGCCCCGACGCCGCGGTCTGCGCGATGCCCGGGCCGCTGGATCTTTGGATGGCCACCGCCCTGGCCCGGCTGAACATCCCGTTCGCCGTCATCGTGCATGACGCGCTGTCGCATCCCGGAGACGGGCGGCTGTTGCAGATGCCGTTGCAACGCGCGCTGTGCCGGCGCGCCGCGGTCTTGATGAGCTGGAGCGCCCCGGTCGGCGCCGCGCTGCGCGCCCAGGGCTTCGGCCGCAACGGGCAGATTCTGGCGGCGGGCTTCCATCCGCCGCTGCGCTTCGGCACGCCGCCGCCCCCCGCCTTCGCCCATGGCGGGCCGCCGCGGCTGCTGTTTTTCGGTCGTTTCCTGCGCTACAAAGGGCTGGACCTGCTGGCCGCCGCGGCGGCGCGGCTGGGCGCACCGGACTGCCAGTTGCGGGTGGTCGGCGCCGGGCCGGACAGCCCCGCCCTGGCGGCGCTGCGCGCGCTGCCCTGGGCGCAGGTGGAAAACCGCTGGGTGCCGGAGGCCGAAATCGCCGCGCTGCTCGCCTGGGCGGATGCGCTGATCCTGCCCTACACCGAAGCCTCGCAAAGCGGCGTGGCGGCGGCGGCGCTGGCGGCGGGGCGCGCGGTGCTGGCCACCACGGTCGGCGGCCTGCCGGAACAACTGGCCGGGGAGACTCTGGCGCGGCTCTGCGCGCCGGACGCGGATCATCTGGCCGCATCCTGGCGCGGGTTGCTGTCCGATCCGCCGCGCGGGATGCCCGCGGACGCCGCCGCCGGATGGGCACGCGCGGGCGCCGGGATGCTGGCCGCGCTGCGGCGGTGACGCGGAAAGCGAAGGGCGCGGTCCCCACCGCACCCTCCGGCGCCGGCCGATCAGCTACCAGACATAGCGGAGATCGACCGCCAGATCCTGCGTGGAGGTTCCGCTGCCCCACGCACCGCCCCAGCGCAATCCGGCCCGCCACCGGCCGCG
>DAHWDR010000185.1:0-4036 GCA_027330745.1 Acetobacteraceae bacterium
GGGGAAACGGCGATGGCTGGCATTTCCAAGGGCGGCGTGAAGCGGGATGCCGGCGTGATCGGCCTGCTATTCGCCAGCCTCGGCGGGATCATCGGCTCGGGCTGGCTGTTCGGCCCGCTGAACGCGGCCAAGGACGCGGGACCGGCCTCGTTACTGGCCTGGGTGATCGGCGGCGTCGCGGTGCTGTTGCTGTCCTTCGTCTATGCCGAACTGGCCACCGCGTTCCCGCGCGCCGGAGCAGTGATCTCGTTCCCCAAGCTGTCGCACGGCAATCTGATGGCGACGATCATGAGCTTCGTCGTGTTCCTGGGCTATGTGTCGGTCCCGCCGGCCGAGGCGGCAGCGGTGATCACTTACGCCGAGAACTATATCCCCGGCCTGGTCGGCAAGTCGGGGGTGCTGACCTTGGGCGGTTTCGCCGCCTCGTTCGCGTTGATGATCGTCTTCGCCGGGGTCAACGCGCTCGCGATCCGGGTGGTGCTGGCGATCAACAACGCCCTGACCTGGTGGAAGCTCGCGGTGCCGGCGCTGACCGTGGTGGTGCTGCTTCTGGGCGGGTTCCATGTCGGCAATTTCACCTCGCACGGATTCGCGCCCCATGGCATCGGCGGGGTGTTCTCGGCGGTGGCGACCTCCGGCGTGATCTTCGCCTATCTGGGGTTCCGCCAGGCGGTGGAACTGGCGGGCGAATCGAGCAACCCGCGGCGCAACCTGCCGATCGCCATCATCGGCTCGGTGCTGATCGCGGTGGTGCTGTATTGCGGGCTGCAACTTGCCTTCATCGGCGCGCTGCGGCCGGCGTCGCTGGCCCAAGGATGGGACAAGCTGAGCTTCACCGGCGCTTCCGGCCCGTTTGCCGGGCTGGCGACCCTGATCGGGGCCAGTTGGCTGGCGGCGCTGCTGTATATCGACAGCGTCGTGTCGCCCGCCGGCACCGGCGTGATCTATTTCACCACCACCGCGCGGGTGGTCTATGCCTCCGGGCAGGAAGGGTTGATCGGCGGACAGGCCTTCGCGCGGCTATCGGTTGCCGGCGTGCCGGTGGCGGGACTGGTGATGACGCTGATCGTCGGTATCTTCTTCCTGTTTCCGTTCCCGTCCTGGCAGAAGATCGTGGGCTTCATCTCCTCGGCTTCCGTATTGTCCTACGGGGTTGGACCGATCGTGCTGATGACCCTGCGGCGCACGTTGCCGATCGCCAACTACAAGCGCCCCTATCTGCTGGCCGGCGGACCGGCAGTGGCGACGCTCTCTTTCATCATCTCGAACTTCATCATCTTCTGGAGCGGCGCTGCGACCGACGATTTCCTGTTCGGCGCGATCCTGGCCTTCGCGGTGGTCTATGTGGGCTGGGAAGCATTGTTCGGCGTCGGACTGTCCGCGCTGCACTGGGCCGGGGCGTGGTGGCTGGCGCCCTATTTCCTGGGCATGTGGCTGATCACCTATCTGGGGCCGGTGGGGCTGACGGGCGGGACCGGGCTGTTGTCGCAGGGTGCCAGCGCGGTCATTCTGGTGCTGTTCAGCCTGGCGGTCATCGTCCTGGCGCTGCACGCCGGGATTCCCGAACCCGAGGAAGCGCGCGCCACCATCCTGGCAGGCGAGCCGCAATTGCTCGGCGCGGTGGACTGAAGCAAAGGGGACCGGCATGGCGGAACGGATCAACCAGGCCATCGCGGCCTTGGCCGAAGATCGGGCGATCTGGTACGTGGGCGCCCATTCCGGTCATGTTCTGACCGAAGCGCAAGGCCGCGCCGATGCCGCCACCTGGGCCGACTACATCAATATCGGCATGGAACACGGCGCGTTCGATATGACCGGGTTGGCCGCCTACATGGCCGGCCTGGTGGCGAGCGGGCCGACCGCGTCCGGCCATCGCAGCCCGGCGGTGATCGTGGAAGCGCCGGTCAACGGGATCGATGCCGATCACGTGCGCTACAATGCCTGGCAGTTCCGCCAGATCCTCGGCCGCGGCGTGCACGGCATCCTGTTATGCCAGGCGGAAACGCCCGAAGCGGCGGCCGCATTCGTGGAATCCTGCCGCTATCCGCACCATGCGGGCGGGGTGGACCCGGACCTGGCCGCGCCGCTGGCCCGGCTTGATGGCGCCACGGCAGGCGCGCCGCGCCCGGGGATGCTGGGACGCGGCACGCGCGGACGCGGCTCCGAGACCACCGCCGCGCCGATCTGGGGCGTATCGGCGGAGGACTACATGCGGCTGGCCGACCCTTGGCCGCTGAATCCTTCCGGCGCGCTGCTGCTGGGCGTCAAACTGGAAAGCCCCGAGGGCATCGCCCGCTGCGAGGAGATCCTGGATGTACCGGGCCTGGGCTTCGCCGAGATGGGGCCAGGCGATCTGGGGCTGGCGCTGGGGTACACCACCTTGCGGCGCGAACCCTACCCGCCCGAGATGCAGCGGGCGCGCGATCGCGTGCTGGCGGCGTGCCGGGCGCGCGGAATCGCGTTCCTGGAAGGCGGCTCGGCGGCAACCGTGATCCGTCGGATCGATGAGGGCGTGCGCGTGATCGCCGATCATGCCGAGGAATCGGCGCGGCTCGGGCGGGCGCATCAGGCGCTCCGTCATGGCCGGGCCTGAGGCGGGGACGCGCGGCGCGGCGACCGATCACCCGCCGCCGCGCCACCATCCGCGTGCGGGGCGCGGCAGGCCGAGATTTTCGCGCAACGTGGCGCCGCGATATTCCCGCTGGAACAGGCCCCGCCGCTGCAATTCCGGCACCACGAAGCGCACGAAATCGGCGAATGTCCCGGGCGTGTGCGTGCCGCCGATCACGTAGCCGTCGCAGCCGCGTTCCACGAACCAGTGTTCCAGCCGGTCGGCAATCTCCTTCGGGCCGCCCACGATCGCCTCGCGCGGGCGGCCGCGGCGGGTGATCTCCAGGAAATCGCGCGGCGTGGGCTCCGTCTTGTGCGACGTCACGCGGTCGCGCATCGCCTGCATCCCGGACATCGACGCCAGTTCCGCCGCCGTGAAGGCCTCGTCCAGTCCTTTGCGGGCGAAATCGAAATTCAGCGCCTCCGACAGCAAGGACAGCCCGTCCACCTCGCGGTAGCCGGCCTCGATCACCGCCATCTTGTCCTCGGCCTCGGCCCGCGTCGCGGCGCAGACCGGATAGGCGATGGTGTTCAGCGTGACGCGGTCCGGATCGCGCCCCAGCGCGGCAATGGCAGCCTTGGTCTCGGCATATTCCCGTTGCGCCGAAGCCAGGTCGGCATAGGCCACGAACACCGTCTCGGCCCAGCGCGCCGAGAACCGCTTGCCGCGCCCCGACGCCCCGGCCTGGATCAGCAGCGGATGCCCCTGCGCGGAACGCGGCACCGTGAATGGCCCGCGCGAGCGGAAGAAACGCCCCGCGTGATCCAGCCGGTGCACTTTCGCGGGATCGGCGAACCGGCCGGAGGCCTTGTCCACCACCAGCGCATCGTCTTCCCAGCTGTCCCAGTGGCCCAGGACCACGTCCATGAACTCGTCGGCGCGGTCATAGCGCAAATCATGTTCCATGTGCTGGTCGGCGCCCATGTTCGCCGCCTCGCCGTCATTGACCGAGGTGACGATGTTCCACGCCGCCCGCCCCGCGGTCATCAGATCCACCGTGGCGAACAGGCGGGCGACATGGAACGGCTCGTAATAGGTGGTCGAGCAGGTGGCGCCGAGACCGAGCCGCGACGTGGCCGCGGCCATCGCCATCAGCACCGTCACCGGATCGAGCTTCACGCAGCGGATGCCGTGTTCCACCGTATGCGCGTGATCGCCGCCCAGCATATCGGGCATCGCCAGACGGTCGTCGAAGAACGCCATCTGGAAGCAGCCTTCTTCCAGGATGCGGCCGATGGTCTGGAAATAATCGGCGGTCAGGAAATCGCTGCGGCTGTCCGGATGGCGCCAGGAACTGGCCAGCGTGGTGCAGTTCTGCGCCTGCAGGAACCCCACCAGAACCATCTGCCGCATCGCATCCCCCTTTGCCCGCGCGCGCAGGCTACCCGCGCCGATGGGGAAGTCCAAGCGACGCTACCGGCTGGT
>DAHWDR010000172.1:0-1784 GCA_027330745.1 Acetobacteraceae bacterium
CGGTGCCGCACTTTGTCGGTGTCGCGCAGCCGAAGCAGCCGGTCGCGGATATAGGCCCCGGCGCTGGCGTAGCAGCCGGGGCTGAGCGCCTCGATCGCGTGGAAAGCGTCCACCAGGTCGAACACAAGCTTGCGCGCGGTCACCAGTTCCGGACCGTTCCAGCGCGCCACGATATCCATATAGACCGTCGAAAGCCGGATATTCTCCGATTCCTCCGCTTGGCGCCGCGCGAACCGCAATGCCCATAGGGAGATCGGCGCCAGCAGCGCCGTGGAGAGCAGGCTCAGCCCGGTGAGGATCGTCATCAGCACGGGCGCGGCCGCCCACGCCGCCCCGGCCGGCGGAACCGCCAGGACCGCGCCGAGCCACATCGCGGCGAGGGTGACGATCGCGCAGAACGTGAGGATCGCCAGGCCCGCCACGGCCAGGAAGCGGGTCAGTGCAGTCGGTTTCATGCTGCCATCATAGCGTGTATGCAGCCGATATGCCCGCCCCAAGCCACATCGCCGTTATCGGCGCCGGCATCGTCGGTGCCGCCACCGCGCTGGAGCTCCTGCGCGACGGCCACCAGGTCAGCATTATCGAGCCCGGTGAGCCCGGCGGCGAACAGGCCGCCAGCTATGGCAATGGTTGTTGGTTCAGCACCGCCTCGGTGGTGCCGATGTCGGCGCCGGGCATCTGGCGCAAGGTGCCGGGCTGGCTCGCCGACCCGGCCGGCCCGCTCACCATCCGCTGGCGCTATCTGCCGCGCCTGCTGCCCTGGCTGATCCGCTTCCTGCGTGCCGGCGCCACCGAGGCCCGCGTCATGGCCACCGGCCGTGCCCTGCGCCCGCTGATCGCCGACGCGCCGGAACGCCACCGCCGCCTGGCCGAGGCAGCTGGGGTTGGCCAGCTGGTCCAACGCCAGGGCCTGCTCTACGTGTTCCCCTCGCGGGCCGCGTTTACCGCCGACGCCTTGTCCTGGAACGTGCGCCGCGCCAACGGCGTGACCTGGACCGAGCTGGCGGGCGAGGAGCTGCGCCAGTTCGAATCCTCGCTCGACCGTCGCTACGAGTTCGGCGTGTGGGTGGAATCCGGCGCGCATTGCCTGGACCCGGGCGCCTATGTCGCCGCCCTGGTGGCCCAGGCCGAGGCCGAGGGCGCCACCCGCATCCGCGCCCGCGCCACCGGTTTCCGCCTCGCCGCCGGCCGGCTCGCGGCCGTGGTCACGGACGCTGGCGAGGTCCCCGCCGATGCCGCCGTGATCGCCGCCGGGGCATGGTCCGGCCGGCTTGCCGCGGCCGTCGGCGACAAGGTGCCGCTGACGACCGAGCGTGGCTATCACGCCGTCATCGCCAACCCCGAATCGGCGCCGCGCCATCCTGTGATGCCGTCGGACGGGAAGATGTCGATTACGCATATGGCCCAGGGGCTGCGGCTGGCGGGCCAGGTGGAGCTGGCCGGGCTGGATGCGGCGCCGGACTGGCGGCGGGCCGCGATCCTGCGCGATTTCGCGCTACATCTGTTCCCCGGCCTGCCCCGTGACCTGCCGCCCGAGCGGGTGCGGGTGTGGATGGGTCATCGGCCCTCGATCGCCGACGGGCTGCCGGTGATCGGCCCGGCCTCGGGCTGCGCCAACGTGTTCCACGCCTTCGGGCACGGCCATATCGGGCTGGCGGCCGGGGCGATCACGGGACGGCTGGTGGCGGATCTGGTGGGGGGGCGCCCGCCGGTGATCGACCCCGCGCCCTATGCGGCGGGGCGGTTCCGATGAGGTGGCTGGTGCTGTTGCTGCTGCTGGCGGC
>DAHWDR010000211.1:0-1626 GCA_027330745.1 Acetobacteraceae bacterium
CGCCCCGGCGACGAAATCCTGGCGCACGAGGACGCCCATATCCAGGCCAGCGAGGCCGGCGGTCCCGGCGCGATCAGCGGCGTGATGATCCGCGGCCTGCGAGGCGCGCGCGGCGTGTTCACCGCCGAAACCCTGCAAGCCGCGATCCGCCCGGTGAGCCGCTACTCCCCGCCGCAAACCCTGGTGGAGGTCGAGCAGACCGCGAACAAAGGCGGCGGCGCCTGCTGGAAGGTGGCCGAACTGAAGGCGGTCGCCGATGTCGCCCATGCGCACGGCATGCAGGTCCATATGGACGGCGCCCGCGTGCTGAACGCGGCGGTAAAGCTGGGTGTCGCCGCGCGCGACGTGGTGGCGGACTGCGACACCGTCTGGCTGGACTTTACCAAGGGCCTTGGCGCCCCGCTGGGTGCCGTGCTGGCGGGTTCCAAGGCGTTCATCGGCGCGGCCTGGCAATGGAAGCAGCGCCTGGGCGGGTCGATGCGCCAGGGCGGCATGAACGCCGCGGCCTGTATCTACGCGCTGCAACACAATGTTGACCGGTTGGCGGACGATCATGCCAACGCCGCAACCCTGGCGCGTGGCATGGCGCAAATCGAAGGCATCACGGTGGAGACACCGGAAACCAATTTGGTATTCTTCGACACCAAGGCCACCGGCCTGACAGCGGCCGAGTTCGCCGCCCGTCTGCGCCCGCATGGCGTAACGATCTCGGTATCCGACACCTATCGCGGGAGGGCCTGTACGCATCTGGATGTCGATGCGGGGATGATCGAGGAAGCAGTCGCGATCATGCGGTCTGTCGTCGCGGGCTGACGGCGGGTCATGCCCTGAGCTGCCGCTGGAGGCGCGGGTGACCCGGGTTCTCCGCCTGAAACTTCGGATGGCGTGGCCTTCAGCATCGGCAACCGCGCGGGCAACCCCCATGGCCGGGTAGATTTCGCACTTCAGATGCCTGTGGGAGCCGTCGAGCAACGTGATTGACCGATTGCTCGCTACGCCCCCTTGCCGTGGTCTTTATGTGCGGTATCGAACTGAAGCCGTGGCGGCCGCGAAACATGGTATTTTTGACGTTCCGTTCGTTCAAACCTCCGGCGGTTCCCCCGCGATCGGGGTCTTCCCCAGGCTGACGATCAGCGCCGTTACGTCGGCGATGGCCCGTTCCGCCTCCGCCCCATCCGGTCCCTTCGCCACCAGTGCCACGCCATTGCCGCTCGCTCGGTAGAACGGGTAACTGCCCAGATCCAGGTCGGGATAGCGCTTCTGCACCGCGGCCAGACCGTCGGCGATGATCCCTTCCGGCAGCCCGACAACATGAACCGCCCGCATCTCGATTTTCGCGCCGCCCTCAAGCCGCGGCGCCAGCCACTCGAACATCGACTGCATGACCCGCGGCACGCCCGCCATCACGTACACGTTCTCCATCTGGAACCCGGGCGCCACGCTGATGGAGTTCTCGATCAGCGCCGCGCCGCGCGGCATCGTGGCCATGCGCTGTCTGGCGGCATTGAACTCGCCTGGCTTGTAGCTGGCTTCCATGCGCGGCCACGCGACGGGGTGATGCTCCCAGGGAACCCCGAACGCAGCGGCGATGCACTCGCTGGTGATGTCGTCATGGGTCGGGCCGAT
>DAHWDR010000220.1:0-1991 GCA_027330745.1 Acetobacteraceae bacterium
GTGATCGGCATGCACCACCCGCCGATCGCCACCGGCATCGGCCACATGGACCGCCTCGCGCTGCGCCGGCCGGAGGCGTTCGCCGCGGTGCTGGAACGTCATCCGCAGGTGCGGCTGGTATTGTGCGGGCACGATCACCGGCCGGTGTTCGCGCGGCTGGGCAACGCGATCGTGTCGATCGCGCCGTCGGTCGCGCATCAGGTGGCGTTCGATCTGCGCGCGGAGGCGCCGTCGGCGCTGGTGCTGGAACCGCCGGCGTATCAGCTGCACCACTGGCGGGGGGCGGCCGGGTTCGTCAGCCACACCGTGCTGGTGGAGGACTATCCCGGCCCGTTCCCGTTCCTGGCGGCGGAGTAGGACCCGCAAGAGCTTGATCCGTACCCATCGGAGGCGCGATCACGCTTTGAAGGCCGTCGGTCGTCCGTTTCGTGCTGCCAGTCCGGCCGTCTCCGGCGGCCGCGCCCGTTTGGCCGCATGAGAGGAACGGGGTCTTACTGCGGGATGCATGGCGCGATGGACCACGGTCCGCCTTGGATATTCATGAAGTCACCCTGCGATCGCTTGTCCCAGGCGCTCAAGGTCTTGACAGCGAATGGCCCCCATTACATCATCTCAACAAGCTTCAAAGGAAATATTAAGATGCGCCATCGGGTCATAGGGGTCCTTGCTGCAATCGCCTTCGCGGCATGCAGCAGTGTCGCGGCGCATGCGACAGTCTACACGAATAGCGGCGGCACGCAGTCCACCCTACACCCTTTCGGCAGTCCCGATACGACGAACTATGGTGAATATTTCACCGCGCCGGGCGGCGCTCTCGATAGCTGGACATTCTGGAGCCAATCCGTCGTTACCGCGGGCAATCTCGAGCTGGTGGTGGCGTCATGGAACGGTACAAGCGCGGTCGGGCCGGCGCTCTATACCAGTGCGCCGATCGCCGATTCCGGCGCCAGCAATGAGGCGCTGATTTTTTCCGGGATCAATCTCGCACTGACCACCGGCCAAAGCTACATCGCCTACATGACCGTCGCGGGTGTGACCGGTCCGGTTGCAGGCGCGAGCATTGCGACCAGTAGCACCGATGTGCTGAACGGGGGCGGCGTTTTTGATAACTCGAACGGCGCGAATCCGCTGACGTCCGGCTCTAACACCTGGACCATTTCCGGCGTCTACTTCACCTACTCGGCGACCTTCGGACCGGCCGCAGTGCCGGAACCGACGGGGGCGGCAGTTCTGGCGTTCGGTCTGATCGGTCTGGGATTGGTTCGGCGCCGGCCGTCACGCTGACGGCACGACGGACAACTGCGGATGGCCAACGGCGGGGTGTGGGGCAGGCCCGACATCCCGCCCGGGGCGGCCCGCACCGACCCCGGGATGCGGACGCAGCATGTTGTCCAGGTCCCGCCAGCGCCCCGGCCGGGGCGCGCCGACGGGCGTGCTCCGGGTTACTGCCGACGATACCGCGTGCGACGGTCGCGCGCTACGGCAGGTGCCGCGCGATATAGGGCGGCAGGTGGAACGCGCCGGCGTGGATCTCCGGCGTCCAGTAGCTTGTGGTGCCGAGGATGCCCGCCGCCTCGGCCCGCGCGCGCAGCGCCGGCGCGCCGAGCGCGGTCATTGCCGGATCCTTCCCCGCCCAGCCCAGCGTCATGAACCCGCCTACATAGGTCGGCACCGCGGCGACGTAGGCGGTGACGTGCGGGAAGAACCGCGCCCGCCGCGCCGAGGTCTCGCGCAGTTCGTCGGCCTGCATGAACGGCACGCCGCACTGGTTCACCACCATCCCGCGCGGGCTCAGGATGCGCGCGCAGTTGGCGTAGAAATCGTCGGTGAACAGCACCTCGCCGACGCCGATCGGATCGGTCGAATCGACGATGATGGCGTCGAACGCGCCGTCCGGCGCGCGCTTCACGTAGTCGATGCCGTCGCCGACGATCACCTCGGCGCGCGGATCGGTCCAGGCCGCGCCGCCGATCGCGGGGAGGTGCTCCTTC
>DAHWDR010000222.1:0-5182 GCA_027330745.1 Acetobacteraceae bacterium
TCATGATGGAACGCAATTTCAACCTGACCTACCCGATCGCGGACTGGTTCTTCGGCACCTCGGACCTGGCCTGCGGGCTGGTCGCGCATGTGTTCAACGGCGCCAGCACGCGCCATGTGCGCGGCGATCTGCGCCGGATGGGCCCCGGCCACGACGCTGCAAATAATCCCGCCGAGCCGACCTCCGACGTGGAGCGCCGGGCGGGTCCGATCGGATGAGCACGCCAGGAAAGCTCAGCCGCGGGCAGGCCAGCCTGATCGGCGGGCTGGTCACGGGGGTCTGCGTGCTGGCGCTCTGGCTGGCCGTGGCGTCCCGACTCGGCTGGGGTGGGGCAGGCGCGGTGCTGTCGGGGCTGGCCGCCGCCGCGGTGGTCGCGGCCTGGGTGCGGCTGGCGGATCTGTAGCCTCGTGTCCGATCGCAGGGAAGCGTGGGTCGCGCCGGGACCGCGCGCATCGCGGCACAGCGCGATCGGTTCGGCCCCGATCCGCTGACCCCTTGCGATCGGCACGCGCCGCGCCCGGGCGCGGCGGCGGCGCGTCTGCCCACCCTGGGCGCGGACCCTGCCGCGCACCAGGCGCGGGTTGCCGCCGCACGGGTCCGGGTGCAATCGGGACTGGCCGCCACGGCGGCATTCGTCGCCGCGCAGATCCGCGCCTTCCTGGGAGAAGTCTGACATGGATGTCGTTACCGTCGAACAACGTGGCCTGGTGTCCCTGATCCGCATCAACCGGCCGGACCGGATGAATGCGATCTCGTCCGCGGTGGCCGTGGAATTGCAACGCGCCTTCGCGGCGTTCGATACCTCGGAGCAACGGGTCGCGATCCTGTCGGCGGCCGGGGAGCGCGCGTTCTCGGCCGGCGCCGATGTCTCCGACCTGCCCGAGCTGTGGCGCTGCATCCCCGGCGTCGGGTTTACTACCGACAAGCCGCTGATCGCCGCCACGTCCGGCTGGTGCGTGGGCGGGGGCGTGGTGATGGCGATGATGTGCGACCTGATCGTCGCGTCGGAAACCACGACGTTCTATTACCCGGAAGCGAAGCTCGGCATCACCGGCGGCATGATCTCCTCGTTGGTAACACGCATGCCGTATCATCTGGCGATGGAGATGATGCTGCTGGGATCGAAAATCCCGGCCAGCCGCGCCTATGAGGTGGGGTTCGTGAACCGGGTGACGCCGGCGGGCCGGCATGAGGCCGAGGCGCTGGCGATGGCGGAAACCCTGCTGGAACAGGCGCCGCTGGTGATGGGGACCTTGAAGCGCCTGGTGAACGAGATCATCCCGCCCGGCCCGGTGGAGCGGATGGTGACGACCTCACGCGCCATGGCCCGGGTGCGCGACAGCGAGGACCTGGCCGAAGGCATCCGTGCCTACAAGGAAAAGCGGGCACCCCGCTTCCAGGGGCGGTGACGGCGGCAAGCTGGCTGCTGGCGGAAAACTACGCCGGATTGCAGGCCCAGGGGCTGGGGCTGGCGGAGGCGGCGGGGTTGGCGCCGGAATTGCGCACCCTGGTCCGGCCGCCGGGCTGGCGCTGGCTCTCGCCGCGGCTATGGCCGGATCCGCTGGCCCGATTCGGCGCCGCGCTGGCCCCGCCCTGGCCCGACATCGCCATCGGCTGCGGCGGGACCGGGGCGGTGGCGCTGGCCGCGCTGGCCCGGCGCGGGATACGCAGCGTGCAGGTGCAGCACCCGCGCATGGACCCGCGCCGGTTCGATCTGGTGGTGGTCAACACCCATGACGGGTTGCGCGGTGAGAACGTGATCGTGGTGCGCACCGCGTTGCACCGGGTTACGCCGGTGCGGCTGGCGGCGGCGGCGGAGGCGTGGCGCGCGCGCCTGGCCCCCGGCCTGACCCCCCTGCCCCGCCCGCTGGTGGCGGTGCTGGTGGGCGGCAGCAACGGGCGGTTCCGGCTGGACCGGGCGGTGGGGACGGCGTTGGGCGGCGCGCTCGCGGCGATGATGGTAGCGGACGGGGTCGGGGTAATGGTGACGCCATCCCGCCGCACCGCGCCCGAGGTGACGGCGGCGCTGCGCGACGCGGTAACCCCGCATGGCGGCCTGGTGTGGGACGGGACCGGCGAGAACCCGTATTTCGGGATGCTGGCGCTGGCGGACGCGATCGTGGTGACCGAGGACAGCGTGTCGATGCTGTCGGAGGCGGTGGCGACTTCGGCGCCCGTGCTGCTGGCGGAATTGCCGGGGGCGTCGCGGCGGATCAGGGCGTTCTCGGCGGGGCTGCTGGCTTCGGGGCGGGTGCGGCGCTTCGCTGGGCGGCTGGAGCGGTGGCCGACGGCGCCGCTGGATGACACGGCGGCGGCGGGAGAGGAGCTGCGGCGGCGGTTGGGGCTTGGGTAGCGAGATCTGTGTCCGCGATCGGTTGGACGCGGCGGTCGTCACGCCGCGGAGTGGCGGCCGATCCGTCGTGGCGGAACTGAAGTGGCCCCATTCCTTCGGACAGTCTGGCGGCCCTGCCAAGGCCATCGCACACGCAAGCCAGGGGTCACGGGCATCCGACCCCTAGTGCGCTGCGTCCTTGATTTAGCGGTTGATCTCTGAATCGATGCTTCCGGGAAGCCTGGAGATGCGTCGTGACCGCGAAACAACCTGCCGTTACGGAGCGTGTCAACGACTTTGATACATCCGGGTTGAGCATTTAGGCTCGGGTCAGATCCGGCGTTGCCTCCTTGGTTGTGGCAGGCGGGCATGGCGGTGGGCTCGTGGGGTCCCTGGCTGATTGCAGGCTGCGGCGGCGGCGTGGGGATGCCTGCATTGCGTGACGTCACGGAACCCAGTGGAGGCGGACCCACAAGGCATAGAGCAGAGGGCGGCCGGGGGCTGGGATTGCCGGGAACGACGCGCTGAGGCGGCACGCAGCGCGGTGCAGCTTGCAATGGCGGCAGGGCCGCCAGTGTGCTTTGGCCCTTTGGCGTCGGCGGATTGATCCATGCGGCGGTGGGCTTGGCGGGCGGGATGGGCGGCTTGTTGACGAAGCGCGCCGGGTTGCTGCTGTACGCGTGATCGAGCACGTCCTGGCGGGCGGCATGCACGACATCGGCCTGGCCGTAGTGCACTTGGTCCGGGGTCATCAGGCCGATCCCGGCATGATGGTGGTCCTGATTATACCAATCGAAGAAGCGGCGGCAGAAGCTCCTGGCATCCTCGATGCAGCCGAAGCGTTGCGGGAACTGCGGCTGGTACTTCAGGGTCTTGAAGTGGCTCTCGGAGAACGGGTTGTCGTTGGAGGTATGCGGCCGGTTGTGCGAGCGGGTGACGCCGAGGTCAGCGAGCAGCAGGGCGGTGGCCTTGGCCTTCATCGGACCGCCGCGATCGGCATGCAGGGTGAGTTGGCCGGGTGGCACGTTGTGCTTGGCGATCGCGTCGTCGAACAGCGGCCGGAACAGCGCGGCGCTTTCGGCATCGGCTATGCACCAGCCGACCACGCGGCGGCTGAAGATGTCGAGGATGACGTAGAGATAGAAGTAGCTCCACTTCCTCGGTCCCATCAGCTTGGTGATGTCCCAGGACCACACTTCATTGGGCCGTTCCGCCAGCAGCTCTGGCTTGCTGTAGGCGGGGTGACGCAGCTGCTCGCGGCGCTCGCGGACTTCGCCGTGCTGATCGAGGATCCGGTACATGGTGCGGATCGAGCAGTGGTAGACGCCTTCATCGAGCAGGGTGGCGTAGATCTCTGCCGGTGCCTGATCAACGAAGCGTGGCGCATGCAGCAGGTCCCGCACCTCTTGCTGTTGCGGCGCGGTCAGCGCCCGCGCGGGTTTCGGTCGTGGGCGTGGGATGGCCGGCGGCGCCGCCAGGCGGGCGCGCTGGCGCTGCACGCTGGCGCGCGAGACGCCGAGTGCGGCGCAGGCCGCCTTGGTCATGCCGCTGGCGGGTGCGAGTGCCACGACGGCGTCGGTCACGGCGCGTCGTCGCTCGGGGCCAGCGGGATGCCCAGCAGCGCCGCAACTTTTTTTTGGATGTCGATGATGGCCTCGGCGCGGGTCAGGCGCCGCGTGAGACGGGCATGGTCCTGCTGAAGACGGACCAGTTCCGCGGCCAGAGGATTGGGTTCGGCCGCCTTCGGGCCGCGTTTGGCAGGGCTCAGGCCGCCAATGGCCCCGGCATCGCGCTGTCGGCGCCAGTCGGTGAGATTCGAAGAGTAAAGGCCTTCACGGCGCAGGATGGCACCAATGCCACCGGTCTCCGCGGCGCGGTCGGTTTCCGCGAGGATGCGCAGCTTGTCCTGGGCGGTGAAGCTTCGGCGGCGGGGGCGGTCCGACAATTCGGGCGACGCGGCGGCCGGTGCCGGCACAACCGTCGGCCTACGGCCTCCGTCTGTGCCGGCACCGGCCGCCGCGTCGTTCTGGGGAAGGAGCATGGGCATCACGGTGATCCTTACGCGCCCTCAAGTCTAAATTCCCGGGAGTCTCGTGTCTCACCTTCATTGGCACGGAGGGCATCCAGACAGACGACTTCCACGGCGAGTGGAACTACGCTTTCGTACCGAGGCGACCAGACGGGTGATGCAGTTATCCAGGCTCAGGACCTAAATGCCGAACCCGGATGTATCAAAGTCGTTGACACGCTCCGAAAGCGCATGGCCGCCGGATGGGATGATGACTTCCTCGCCAAGCTCATCGCCCCGTGGGCTTGTTCACCCGATTCCCCTGTAGAGCGCCTCAGAACGTGTTGCGCTCACGGCGCCTTGTAGCTACGAGCCAGAACTCCGAAACGCGCGTGCGACCACGCTGCCAAGCGGATATCGGATCCGGGCAGGAAGCAGATGCCAAGCGTCCGCGGCCATGCGGGTGTAAAATGGACGTGCGATGCGGGCCGAAAGCACCGCAATCTCGGCCCGGAGCGCGATCAGGGCCTGCTCGACCGTCGCCGGCGTGGCTGGGCCCCCATTTACCCTCTCTCCCGACCACGCTCCGGCGGCTGCGACTGCTTGCACGTGCTCGCGAGTCAATGCTCCAAGAAGGATTGCGTCGTTGAACACTCCGGCGGACGCCGTAGATGGCTGGACGCACGCCAGCCGACCGCCAGACTCGATTGCCAGTATCGGCGCCGCCACGATGCGCGCCCGCGCCCCGTCCGCCGCGCGTCGGTCCAGATCGACGTCGATCCCGGCGATGAAGGTCGCGTAGGAGTAGCGGCCACTTGCGACTATGTCGCCGTATGCGCGCC
>DAHWDR010000228.1:0-16121 GCA_027330745.1 Acetobacteraceae bacterium
GGCCAGCCGACGAATGCCACCTCCGCCAACCCCGCAAACCGCCGCGCCATCGCCGCCAGCGCCTGTGGGTTGTTGTCCACCAGCAGGAATCGCCGCCCCGCCTCCCGCGCCGCCATCCCCGCCGTTCCGCTGCCGGCGAAGAAATCCAGCACCAGCCCCCCGGGCGGCGACGACGCCGCAACGATCCGGCGCAGGATGCCGAGCGGTTTCTGCGTCGGGTATCCGATCCGCTCTGGCCCATTGGTCGGCACGATCGTGTGCCACCAGGTATCGGTCGGCAGCTTGCCGCGCGCGGCTTTCTCGGCGCCGACCAGGCCGGGGGCCATATAGGGGATGCGGTCGATCGCCTCGCGGTTGAACAGGTGCCGGCCCGGATTGCGGGCATAGAGCAGGATCGTGTCGTGCTTGGGCGGCCAGCGATCGCGCGGCCGGCCGCCGTAATCGTACGCCCAGATGATCTCGTTCAGGAACGATGCGCGGCCGAAGATCGTATCCAGCAGCAGTTTGCAGTAATGCGCCTCGCGCCAGTCGATGTGGAAATAGAGGCTGCCATGCGCGGCGAGCACGCGATGCGCCTCGATCAGCCGCGGTTCCAGGAACGCCAGGTAGTCGTCGAACGCATCGGCAAAGCGTGCGGTGCTCAGCACGGAGGTCGCGTAGCGCCGGCCCTGGAAGCCGGTGCGGTCGCCCGCGTCATCGCGGGTGGTGCGCAGGCGGGTGTGGGCCTGCGCGTGGCCGGTGTTGAAGGGTGGATCGATATAGATCAGGTCCACGCTGGCGTCGGGCAGGGCGCGCAGCAGGTCCAGGTTGTCGGCGAAATGGATGCGGTCGGTCATGGCGCCGTCGCGCAGGTGACGATGCGTGGCGCGGCGCTACACTGTTCGCCTGCCATCGGAGTTCGCGCCATGACCCTCCCCCCCCTGACGCTGTCCGCCATGGGCAGCTTCCATATCGGCGGGCGCGAAATCGTGCTCGCCGGCCAGCCCGAACGCACCACCGCCTTCACCCCCCACACCACCGTCACCTACGACCCCAACGGGCACTACGCGATCGAGCAGGCCTACGTCCAATGGTTCCGCCCCGCGCGCCCGGCGACGGACCGCCCGCTTCTGCTGGTCCATGGCGGCGGCCTGACCGGCGCCAGCTGGGAAACCACCCCGGATGGCCGCCCCGGGTGGCTGGAACGGTTCCTTCGCCTCGGTTTCCCGGTATTCGTGATCGACAACGCCGAGCGTGGCCGCGCCGGCTTCTGCGCGCTGCCGGGGGTGTGGGAGGGCGAACCGATGGCCCGCAACGCCGAATGGGCGTGGGAGCTGTTCCGGTTTGGTCCCAAATCCGGCTACCCTGACCGCCCATTCCCCGGACAGCGTTTCCCGATCGCCCAACTGGCCGCATTCGCCCGCGGCTTTGTCCCCCGCTGGACCACGACCAACGACATCCAGGTCGCTGCCCTGGTCGCGACGATCCGCCGCATCGGCCCGTGCGATCTGATCTGTCACAGCCATGGCGGGGAACTCGCGCTGCGTGCCGCCGCGTCCTGTCCGGACCAGGTGCGCGCCGTGGTTGCGCTGGAACCTTCGGGCTACACCGTCTCGCTCGATCCGGACCGGCAACGGGTGCTGCTGGTGCTGGGCGATTTCCTGGATTGCGACCGCTACGCCGCCGCCCGCACCCAGGCGATGCGCGGGTTCGCCGCCGCGCTGACAGATCGCGCCGTGACCAACGAAATATGGGAGATGGCGGCACGCGGCGCGCCCGGTCATTCCCACATGCTGATGATGGATCATGGCGCCGAGGCGCTGGCCGACGCCATCGCCGCCTGGTTGCGCGCGCCCTGACCGGCTTGCCTGCCGCCCGTCTCCGCGCCAGTCTTGCCCTAAGCAAACCAGCTGAGGAGACGCGCCATGCCCGCGCTACGCGCCCGCCTGACCCATATGGGGCTTTATGTCCGCGATCTGGAGGTAATGACCCGGTTCTACGCCGAGGTTCTGGGGCTCGTCGTCGCCGATCGTGGCCCCGGCCGCGCGCCGGGCACCGAGATGGCGTTCATGACCGCCGATCCCGAATGTCACCATCAGGTGGTGATGATCTCCGGCCGGCCGGATATCGACGGCTACAACCCGATCAACCAGATCTCGTTCACGGTGGGCTCGCTGTCGGAACTGCGCCAGGTGCGCGACCGGGCGCTGGCGCGCGGCGCGACCGCGCTGCGCCAGACCAGCCACGGCAACGCCTGGTCGATCTATTTCCGCGACCCGGAGGGCAATACGCTGGAGGCCTATCTGGACACGCCGTTCCACGTGCCGCAGCCGCGCGGGGACGCGCTCGATCTCGATCAGCCGGACGCGGCGATCCTGGCCGCGACCGAGGCCGCCTGCCGCGCCGATCCCGGATTCCGACCGCGCGCGGCGTATGTGCGCGCGGTGGCGGAGAAGCTCGGCGCGTAGCCTGGGTTTATGGCCCCGCGGCCCGGTTCGGCTGCGGGGCGAGCCGGCGATACAGCAGCGCCGAGACCGCCCAGCAGGTCGCGAACATGGCGATCACGGTCAGGCCGAACGCCGACATATTGTCGTTCAGCCCGGCCACCGCGCCCCATAGCGGCCCGTCCAGATGCCAGGCTCCGCCGATCAGCCCCAAGGTCTCGATCAGGCCCACGAACACCGCGACCAGAACCGAGGCCACGGTCATCGTCAGATTGTACCAAAGCTTGCGCAGCGGATCGGCGAACGCCCAGCCATACGCGCCCACCATCAGCGCGCTGTCGGCGGAATCAAGCAGGGTCATGCCGGCGGTGAACAGGGCGGGAAACACCATGGTCTGCCAGGGCGTCATCCCGCCCATCGCCGCGCCGGCCGCGATTGCGAGCAGCCCGATTTCGGTCGCGGTATCGAATCCCAGGCCGAACAGCACGCCGATAGGATACATCCGCCACGGTGCGTCGATCGCGGCCAGCAGGGGGCGCAGCAGGCGTGCCAGCGGCCCGCCGGCCAGCACCGTGTCCAGCGCCGCGGCGGGTTCGCCGGCGCGCGCCCGGCGCAGGGTGCGCCAGATGTCGCGCAGCAGCCACAGATTCATCGCCGCGATCGCGAGCAGGAACAGCCCGGAGACGGCGGTGCCGAGCACAGCGCCGGCGCGCGCCAGGGCAGGCAGAGTGCCCTTTGTTGCTGCCGCCCCCACCGCCAGCGCGCCTGCCGCGGCGATGACGATGCTGGAATGACCCAGCGAGAACCATAGCCCGGTGCCGGCCGGACCCAGTCCCCCCGACCGGCCGGAC
Organism: Acetobacteraceae bacterium; assembly: GCA_027330745.1. GTDB lineage: Bacteria > Pseudomonadota > Alphaproteobacteria > Acetobacterales > Acetobacteraceae > JAJZVS01. The sequence goes on from DAHWDR010000228.1 coordinate 3,275, forward strand.
CGCGGCAGCCGGCGCACCACGTTGTCGATGGCGGCGATATGATCGGCGTCCAGCGCGTGGCGCAGCCCGAACACCCAGGCGAGCAGCCCGGTGCCGAGCAGCGCGGGATGGTCGGCGAAGGCGGCGAAGGCCCAAATCCAGGCGAGGATGTTGGCCGCGATCAGCGCGGCGAACAGCACCCGGGTCCTCATCGCTCGCGGCGCACCGTGTATTCGCACACCCCGATCAGGGCGCCGCGCAGCGCCGTGTCGGGGAACGGCGCCAGGGCGGTGGCGGCGGCGGCGGCGTAGCCGGCGGCTCGGTCCAGGGTGGCAGCGATGGTGCCGTGGCGGGCCATCAAGGCGACCGCGGTGTCCAGATCGGCGTCGGTCTGCTCGGCCGCCGCGATCGTGCGTTCCCAGAACGCGCGCTCCTCGGCGTCGCCGGCGCGATGGGCCAGCAGGACCGGCAGCGTGATCTTGCCCTCGCGGAAATCGTCGCCGATGGTCTTGCCCAGCGCGGCCTGGTCGGCGGCGTAGTCCAGTGCGTCATCGACCAGTTGGAAGGCGATGCCGAGATCGAGGCCGAAGCCGGCCAGCGCCGCTTCCTCGGCGGCCGGGCGGTCGGCCACCACCGCGCCCACCTGGCAGGCGGCGGCGAACAGCGACGCGGTCTTGCCGCGGATCACGTCCAGATAGCGATCCTCGGTGGTGGCGAGATCGTTCTGGGTGGCAAGCTGCAACACCTCCCCTTCCGCGATCGTCGCCGCGGCCTGCGACAGGATCGCCAGCACTCGTAGCGAGCCATCCGCGACCATCAACTGGAACGCGCGGGCGAACAGGAAATCGCCGACCAGCACCGACGCCTTGTTGCCGAACACTGCGTTGGCCGACGCCAGCCCGCGCCGCAACCGGCTTTCATCGACCACGTCATCATGCAGCAAGGTGGCGGTATGGATGAACTCGACGCAGGCGGCGAGGTTGACATGGCGGTCCCCGCCGGCGGTGCCGGGGTAGCCGCAGAGCCGGGCGCAGGCCAGGGTCAACAGCGGGCGCAGGCGCTTGCCGCCGGCCGCCACCAGATGCGCGGCGAGTTGCGGGATCAGCGCCACCGGGCTGTCCATCCGCGCGACGATGGTGCGGTTGCAGGCGTCCAGATCGGCGTGCACTAGGCCGAGCAGGGCGGCAAGCGCGTCCTCGTGCTGGCCGGGATGCGCGGGCGGGCCGGGTGAGGTAGCGATCACGCCTAAAACAGGCTCCCGGCTGGAGGCGGCGGAACGAGATTTCAGGATATTGGTGCGCCGCAAAACGCGTCAAGGCGCGACCGGGCAGCGGAACTCAGGCGGCTTCCTCGGTTTCAAGCGCCGGCGGGGGCGGGACGGCCTTGCCCTCCCGTTCCAGCCGGTCGTTGGCGAGCGCGATCGCGGCGTTCAGGTCGGTCTGCGAACAGAGCCCCAGGATCACCGGATCGCGCGGCTTGATATTGGCACTGTTCCAGTGGCTGCGGTCGCGGATCTTCTGGATGGTTTCCTTGGTGGTGCCAAGCAACTTGCCTACCTGCGCTTCGGTCAGCTGCGGGTAGTTGCGCAGCAGGAAGGCGATCGCGTCCGGGCGGTCGTTGCGCTTTGCCACCGGCGTGTAGCGCGCGCCGCGGCCGCGCTTGGGGGCTGGCATGTTGGAGGGCAGCAGCTTCAACCGCGCGTCCGGATCGGCCTCGCAGCGGCGGATGTCCTCGGCGGTGATCTGCCCGTTCGCCACCGGGTCGTAGCCGACGATACCGGCCGCGACCTCACCGTCGGCGATGGCCTGCACCTCCAGCGGGTGCATCCCGCAGAGATCGGCGATCTGGGTGAAGCTGAGGGCGGTTTTTTCGATCAGCCACACGGCGGTAGCCTTGGGCATCAGCGGCAGGGCCATGGTCTTCCCCTTGAAATCACTGCCCCGCGCCGGAAACGCCTCCCCCGGGCCGGCCTGGGGGCGGTCCCACGGCTGCGGCGCGGGTTGGAACGCGCCGCGATCGCGGGCAGAAAGGGGATATGCCGACCGGGGCGAGGCGGGTCAACCCCGCGCGCCGGCCGGGCCATCCCAGGAGAGCCGCGATGCTGCAGGACGAAGACGCCGCCCCGAAGCCCCGTGCCCGGCTGGAGCGACCGGTGCTCGATCCGCTGGGGGTCGAGGAACTCACCGCCTATATCGCGGAATTGCGCGCCGAGATCGCCCGCGCGGAAGCCGAGATCGCGCGCAAGGCAACCCATCGCAGCGCGGCGGACGCCTTCTTCCGCCGGCCGTGATGGGTGGGTTCAGATCAGGCGGAGATTGGTGGCCGCGGCCTTGCCGCGCTCCATGCTGACCTCATACGTGACTTTCTGGCCGTCATTCAGGCCCTTGAGCCCCGCAGCCTGGACCGCGGTGACGTGCACGAACACATCCTTACCGCCATCCTCGGGCATGATGAACCCAAAACCCTTGGTGGCGTTGAACCACTTCACGGTGCCGATCGCCATCTGTCGTTACGTCCTTCGCGGCGGGATCAGAGCGGGCGCAGATTGGTGGCCGCGGCCTTGCCGCGCTCCATCGCAACCTCGTAGGTCACCTTCTGGCCTTCGTTCAGGCCACGCAGCCCGGCGGCCTGTACCGCGGTGATGTGGACGAACACGTCCTTGCCGCCGTCTTCCGGCATGATGAACCCAAAACCCTTGGTGGTGTTGAACCACTTGACAGTGCCGATCGCCATCTTCGTGCTTTCCGTTCCGGATGATGACCGCGCGAGCTGCGCGGTCGGGAGACAACCCTGCCTTTGGTCGCCTTGTGGAGCACCCGGGATACGGGAGGCGCAGCAAGTCAAGCCAAATGCGATTGCGGGGCCTATTTGGTACGGAAACAGGTTGGCCTGTCAATGATCCTGGCCTGGACGCGCCTCAGAGCCGCGCGTACCCGGCCAGGACCGGCACGCAGGACCCGGCGACGGTCGCAATGATGGCGCCGTCAGGGGCGCGTCGCGCGGCGGCCTCGATCCGGCTGGGCCGGCCCAGCGCTTCGCCCTGATCGATGTCGAGCGTGGCAGAAGCTTCCTGGCTGCGCGCAAGCAGCAGCGCGACCAGCGCCGCCGCGGCGCTGCCGGTGGCGGGGTCTTCGGTCACGCCCGACAAGGGTGCGAACATGCGCACGCGGCGTCGGGTGGGGTCGGCCCCGGGCCGGCAATGCAGCAGCAGCTTGAACCCGGGTGCCGCGGGAAAGCGCGTCGCGGCAGCGCGCAGCGCGGCCAGGTCGGGGGCGGCGCGGGCCAGGGCGGCGATGTCCGCGACCTCGGCAATCGCGAACGGCATCCCGACCGAGGCGATCGCTGGTGGATGGAGCGCGGTGACGATCTCTGCCGCCGTCAGGCCGGCGCAGGCGGCGATGATGTCGGGCGGGACCTCGGCGGCCACTGTCAGGGGCCGCGGCGCGGCGACCCTGGCGCCGGTGACCGTGCCGCTGGCATCGCGCAGCAGATCGACCGCGACCAGGCCGGCCGGCTCCTCGAACAGAAAGCGCGCCGGCGGGTTGGGCTGGCGATGGGCGAGCACGAAGGCGGTGCCCACATTGGGATGGCCGGCAAAAGGCAGTTCCTCCCGCGGACCGAAGATGCGCACCCGCGCGGTATGGGCGGGGTCTTCGGGCGGCAGGACGAAGGTGGTTTCAGACAGGTTGAACTCGGCCCCCAGCGCGGCCAGCGCGGCCTCGGGGATCCCGCGCGCGTCGGGGAAGACCGCAAGCGGATTGCCGCCGAAGCGCGTGGCGGTGAACACATCGACGGTGAGGAATTCGTGACGGGACATCGGGGCCTGGCGCGTAGGGTCAAGAGGGGTATGTCCGTGGGCATGTGGCGCGCAAGCGCGGGGGGGGGTTGCGCGGCGTATATGCGTAGCGTATATACGGTCCTGGCCCGGTGATTTTCCGGCCGCAGGCAACGAAGCGTTAACCCGCCCGGACCACCATCCCTCATGCGTGCCATGCCGGCACGCCGGATCACGGAGGTCACGTGACGGATGATGCCGAGGATCGCTACGAATGGGACGAAGCCAAGCGTGCCCGCAACCTACTCCGCCACGGTCTCGATTTCGCCGATGCCGTGGGGATCTGGGACGGACCCGCACTGGAACGCCCATCGGATCGCGGCCTCGAGCAGCGCTTCATCGCCTTCGGCCGGGTCGCGGGTCGCGTCCTGGCCCTGGTCTATACCCCGCGCGCGGGGCGGCGACGCATCATCTCCGCGCGGATGGCCAACCGGGATGAACGCGATGCCTACGCAACCGCCCTCCGCCACCGCAGCCACGACCGGCACTGACTGGGAGCGGCTGGACCGCCTGACCGATGCCGACATCGCGGACGCCGTTGCCGCGGACCCGGACGCTGCGCCGCTGGTGGACGCGTCCTGGTTCCAGGAGGCCGCGTTGGTGATGCCGCCGCCCAAGCAGGCGGTGTCGCTGCGCATCGATCCGGACGTGCTGGCCTGGTTCAAGGCGCGCGGCCCCGGGTACCAGTCGCGCATGAACGCGGTGCTGCGCGCTTATGCGCGCGCGCAGGGGGCGGAACTCGCCGGGCGTCCGGTGCGGGGCCGGCGGGCGGGGTGATGCGGGCGGGATAGGATCCGGGTCCGGACCCCATCGCCTCACACCCTTCGTGCCGGCATTGTGACGGCCAGAGCAACGATCGCGCAGGAAAACACCGCCACTGTCAGGAAAACGCCGCGGAACGCGTCGCCGATCTCGGCGCGTGCCACCGCTTGCTGCGCCGCCGGCAACGCCCGCAGCGCGCCCGGCCCATGCCGCACCAGCTCCGCGAACAGCCCCGCCGCGTGGCTGTCCTGCGCCGTCAACAGCCCGAACAGCACCGCGCCCGCGACCGCCGCGCCGAATGCCGATCCCAGCGAGCGCGACAGCTGCACCGACCCCGCAGCCACCCCCAGCATCCGCGGCGGCGCCACCAGCTGCACCGTGATTTGTGCGGTCAGCATCGCCGTCCCCTGGGTCACTCCGCCCGCTGCCAGCAACCACGCCAGGCCTTCCGGGCTGAGTGCCGGTCCCCAGACCGCCGCCGCGACCAGCGTCAATGCGGTGAACCCCAGCCCCAGCGAGGGAAAGATTGCAGTCCGCGTCGTGCGCGAGATCAGCCACCCGGTCGCAACCGAGCCGATGCTGACCCCCACCGTGAGCGGCATCAGCAGCAACCCCGACCGCGCCGCACCCGCCCCTCCGACCACGCGAAAATAGAGCGGCAGGAACGTCACCATCGCGGTCAGCGACGCGCCCGAGCATGCCGACATCAGATCGGCCCGCCAGAACGATGGATCGCGCAGCAGCGGCAGCGCCATCACCCCCGAGGCGCCCGCCGCGCGCTGCTGGCGGATCAGCACGACCGCGACCAGCATTGCGAGCACCGCGAGCGCCACCGTCAGCGGCAACGCACCGAAGCTCGGTCGTTGCAGCCGCGCGATCGCCATCAGGAACGGCACCACGAAGCCGGTCAGCAATGCGATGCCCGGCAGATCGATGGAGCCGCCGCCGGCTCCGCTATCGCGCGGCAGGCGGGCGATCAGCGCCAGCGCGACCGCTCCCGGCGGCAGGTAGGCAAGGAACACCGCCGGCCAGCCCCAGAACTGGGTCAGCACGCCGCCCGCCACCGGGCCGAACGCTGATCCGGCCACGATACAGGCGGCATAGTAGCCCTGGTAGCGCCCGCGCGCCCGGCGCGGCACGCGCGCGCCGATCAGCGCCTGACAGAGCGTGGTCAGGCCGCCGCCGCCGAAGCCGCTGAGAATGCGCCCGGTGATCAGCCAGGGCAGGCTGGGCGCGATCACGCAGAACGCCGCCGCGCCCATGAACAGCACAATCGCGATCAGCAGCATCCGGCGCAGGCCGAACATGTCGGCCAGCCGGCCATAGGTGGCGGCGGCGACGGTGCTCGCCATCAAATTCGCCACCACCATCCATGGCAGCAGCCGGACATGGCCGAAGGCGGCGCCGATCGCGGGCAGCGCGGTGGCGACCACGGTGGGATCGGCCGCGCCCAGGAAGACGGGCAGGATCATCGGCGGCACGACGGCCAGAAACAGGGCGCGCGGTGACAGCTCCAGGGTCTGCTCCGCGGCGGGGGCGCTGGTCATCGGGGCGGGTTCTTGCACGTTTCGTCCGCCCGTGGTGTTGCATGGGCCGACCGCCGCGCCTAGCCCGCGGCGGAAGGGGGAATGCCATGAACGACGCACCCGATGTTGCCGCGCCAACCCTGGATGCCGCCGCGATCGCCGGCCTGGCCACCCAGCTATCCGATCTGTTGCGCCTGCGTACCCTGCCGATCGGGATGAAGCTGTTCGAGGACCTGGACGCGATGGCGGCCGTGCCCGGGCTGCGACGACCGCCGAAGGGCAAGACTTTCTCCACCTGCCAACTGGTCACGCAGGCGCGGCTGGCGGGCTTCACGCTTGGCATCACCACCGAGAACGTGCCGGAGTTTTCCTCCTGCTCCTCGGTCATCGGGCTGGACGCGCCGGGCGAGATCTATACCTCGGGGCGCAAGATGGAAGGCGTGTGGTTCGAAAACCGCGAGGCCGCGGCGGCGCATCAGGCCGGCATGTCGCGCGTGGCGCCGGGGCGCTACCACGGGCTGGTGGTCTCCCCGTTGCGCTCGGCGCGGCTGGATCCACCCGATATCTGCCTGTTCTACGCCAATCCCGCGCAGATGATCCTGTTCATCAACGGGCTGCAATGGAAGAACTACCGGCGCTACGATTTCTCGATCACCGGGGAGAGCGCTTGCGCCGATTCCTGGGGCCACGCGCTGAAGACGCAGACGGTCAGCCTGTCGATCCCGTGCTACGCCGAGCGTCGTTACGGCGGCGTCGCGGATGACGAGATGCTGATGGCCTGTCCGCCCGCCGATCTGGCCCGCGCCGTGACCGGCCTGACGGGCCTGGCCAAGGCCGGGCTGCGCTACCCGATCATGCCGTTCGGTCCGCAGGCCGAACCCGGCGAAGGCATGGCGAAAAGCTACGCCGGCAAGAACTGAAGGAACCGAGGACCGATGGACACGAAGCTCTCCCCGCTCGCGCTACCCTTGCCCGCCCTGCCGCCGGTCGCCGGCGTGCGCCTGGGTGCGGTGGAGGCGGGGATCCGCTACCGCAACCGCACCGATCTGGTGATGCTGGAACTGGCTGCCGGTACCTCGGTGGCGGGCGTGTTCACACGCAATCGCTGTCCCGGTGCGCCGATCGACTGGTGCCGCGCGGCCCTGCGCGGCGGGCGGGCGCGGGCGGTGGTGGTGAATGCCGGCAATGCCAACGTGTTCACCGGACGCGCGGGGCGCGAAACCTGCGCCGTCACCGCGGCGGCGGCAGCCAAGCTCGCCGGTTGCAAGCCAAGCGAGGTGTTCATCGCCTCCACCGGCGTGATCGGCGAGGTGCTGGCGACCGATCGTCTGACCGCCGCGCTGCCCGGGCTGCACGTGGCACTGCGCGACGATGGCTGGGAAGCGGCGGCGCGCGGGATCATGACCACCGATACCTTCCCCAAGGCGGCCACCCGCGTGGCGCGGATCGGGGCGACCGAAGTGCGGATCACCGGCATCGCCAAGGGCAGCGGCATGATCGCGCCGGATATGGCGACGATGCTGTGCTTCATTGCCACGGATGCGAAGATTCCGGGCGCCGTTCTGGACAAGCTGCTGCGCAAGGGCGTGGCCGGAAGTTTCAACGCGACCACGGTGGATTCCGATACCTCCACATCGGACACTGTGCTGCTGTTCGCCACCGGCCAGGCGCGGCATGTGCGGGTGCCGGCGGCCGGCGGGCCGATGCTGCGCGGGTTTGCAGCGGCGTTGAACGAGGTGTTGTCCGATCTCGCGCTCGCCGTGGTGCGTGACGGGGAGGGGGCCACCAAGTTCGTGCGTATCGACGTGCGTGGCGCGGTCACGGCGCGATCCGCGCGGCGGGTCGCGATGGCGGTGGCGAACTCGCCGCTGGTCAAGACCGCGATCGCCGGGGAGGACGCGAACTGGGGCCGGATCGTCATGGCCGTGGGCAAGGCCGGGGAGCCGGCCGACCGCGACCGGTTGTCGGTCGCGGTGGGCGGCGTGTGGATGGCGAAGGACGGCGGCGTGGTGCCGGGCTACGACGAAACCCCGGTGGTTGCGCATATGAAGGGCCGGGAGATCGCGATCGAGATCGATCTGGGGCTGGGGCGTGGCTCCGGTACCGCCTGGACCTGCGATCTGACGCACGGGTATATCGACATCAACGGGTCATACCGGTCGTAACGGACGGCGCCAGACCGGCCAGCACCGCCTCGGTCAAGCCGCCCGCGCGGGCCGGCAGCGCACGCAAGGCGGCAAGGTCGTTCGGTGTGTCGATATCGAGCCCGATCCCCGCCAGCGGCACCACCACGGGTGCGATCCCCGCCGCGCGGGCCGCGGCCAGATGCGGGTAGAAACTATCGTCACCGAACCGTAACGGCACCGCGTTCTCGGGCGCCAGCAGGATCGCGTTCGACCCCAGTCGGTCGCGCGACGGCGCGATGGTGAAGGACGGCGCCGGCGCGGCGGCGGCGATCAGCGCGGCGATCTCGGCCGCGGTCACGCGCGGAATATCGCCCGGCACGGTCAGCATCGCGCCCAATCCGCGCGCGCGCAACCACCTTCCCATCGCCATCACCGCCCCGGTGTGACCGGCGCTGGCGCCGTCGGACGTGACCTCGGCGCCGTAAGCGCGGGCGAGTGCGGCCGCCTCGGCGTCTTCCGTGCAGACCAGGATTCCGGCCAGCGGCGCGGCGGCCAGCGCGGCCAGCACATCGGTCAGCATCGCCCGCGCCAGCGCCTGGCGCTGCGGCGGCGTCAGCGCCGGGGCCAGTCGCTGCTTTGCGCCGGCGAAGCCCTTGACCGGCACGGCCGCCCAGACCGCCCCGATCACAGCGCCCCCAGGATCACCCGGGCGAGCGCGGTCTTCTCGGTCAGACTGCGCATCAGGATCGGTGCCGAAATCACGCGGACGGGCAGATCGGTCAGTGTCGGCGCATCTTCCGGTTCGGCGACGAACACATCCAGCAGGCCGCCGTAATGTTCCGCTACCGCGCGGGCCGAGACCGGCAGACCCAGCTCCGCCATCATCTTCGCCGTCGGTCCCTTTACCGCCCGCCCGGCCAGGATCGGCGATACTGCGATCACCGGGGCGGTGGTTGCCGCCAGCGCGTCACGGATCCCCGGCACGGCCAGGATCGGACCCAGGCTGATGAACGGATTGGACGGGCAGATCACCACCGCGCGCGCCGCCGCGATCGCCGCTACCACGCCGGGCGCCGGGGCTGCCGCGTCCGCACCGTCGAATCGCAGTTCGTGCAGAACCGGCGCGCAGCCGCGATGGACGAAATACTCCTGGAACGCGAGCCAGCCCTGGTCGGTGCGCAGCATCGTGCGCACCGGAGCGTCGGCGGCGGGCAGGATGCGCGTGGCGATCTGGAGCCGGGCGGCAAGATCGGCGGTGACCCGCGACAGCGGCGCGCCGGCGCGCAAGGCCGCCGTGCGCCAAAGATGCAGCGCGAGATCGCGGTCGCCGAGGCGGAACCAGTCGGGGCCACCGAGGGCGGCGAGCGTCTCCATCGCCGACCAGGTCTCATCGCGGCGGCCCCAGCCCAATGCCGGGTTATCGAGGCCCGCCAGCGTGTACAGAAGCGTATCGATATCGGGGGAAATCTCCAGCCCCAGATGGGTGAAATCGTCGCCCGTATTGGCAATCACGGTCAGTTCGCCGTGCGGCAGGACGGTGGCGAGGCCGAGGGCGAGCTTGGCCCCGCCGATGCCGCCGGACAGGGCGACGATCACCGGAACAGGTCCTCGGCGGGCAGTCGGATCAGCGCCGCGGCAGGTGCGTCGGGGGCGGACCAGCGTAGCCCGCGCAGCAGCACCGCGGGCTGGCCTTCCGCGCCCTGGCCTTGCAGCAGGGAAGCGGCGGCGGCGATCTCGTCGGCCAGGCCCACCAACGTGACCTCCAGGGTGCGGCCGAACAGGTCGGGCGTGCCGCGCAGATCGACCAGGGACGGCAGCCCCGCCGCGCCGATTGCCACGCCCGCGCTGCCGCGGCGGAACGGGCGGCCGAAACTGTCGGTGATGACCACCGCGAGCGGAATGCCGAACTGCGCGCTCAGGCGCGCGCGGATGCGGGCGGCCGAGGCGTCCGGGTCTTCGGGCAGCAGCAGCACCTGGTCGGGGCCGCCGGGGGCGGCGAGATTGGAATGATCGACCCCGGCATTGGCCATCACGAAACCGAGACGATGCTCCATGATGAGCAGGTTGGGGCGGTGGCGGACCACGCGCACCGATTCGCGCAGGATCGTTTCGACCAGCCGCGGGTCCTTGCCGGTCTCGGCGCCGAGCGTGACGGCTTGCTGGCTGGGGGGGACGGTGGCGAGATCGACCAGGCGGGATTCCGCCTTGGAGACGATCTTCTGCGCCAGCACCAGCACGTCGCCGGGCTCGGGTGTGGGGCCGGGATCGGTGAGGCGGGCGATCAGCAATGCGGCCAGGTCTTCGCCCGGACGGACCAGGGGGAAGTCAGGCAGGGCGTGGAGGGTCAGACTGGCGGTGCGGGTCATTGCGGTGGAGGGTAGGGAGGAGGGCGAGGGGGGGCAACCTCGCGTCAGCCGCCCGGCTCGGGTGGGATTTCGGCATTTCGCAGCATTTCGGTGAAGGCGTCTTCCGCGAGCGCAGACAGAAGGTTCAAATCCTCGGCAGGGAGATGGTAGATGCTGGCGTGCGCAGGTTCGCCCTCGCGCGGCTCATGGACGATCCTGACCCTGACGTCCCGGGTCAGACAGGCGGTCCTGATCGCGCTGGTTGCGGCAATGGCGAAGGCGCTGAGGGCGCCGACATTGCGGGTCCGTCGCAATGCCCAGACACAATCGCGCGCCTGGGTCGCCGCACCCGGGAAATATTTGATCCAATTCACCGAAAGCGCGGCTTCATCCGGGCGGAGCTGGAAGGCCTGGGGCAAAAAGCCAAGGACTACGTCCGCCGCGTCCCTGCGTAGCTTGCTCCACGGAACGTAGCGCATCCCGTGGTCGGCATCCGCGAGGTCCGCTGTGCTACCCACGGTCGAACCAATGCGCTGGGTGATGCCCCTGGAGGGAGGCGGCCAGTCGTGCCGCGGTCGTCTCGCCGGCAATGCGTTCGATTTCGCCGTCTTCTCGCCGCGACAGGACCCAGCGGACGCGATCTTCCGGTCGAAATTCGATCGTCAATCGATCCTCGCCGGAGGTCCAGGCTGCGACGAGATCACCAGCGTTCGAAAGACCCAGACCGGGTGGACGCTCTGGCATCAGTTGCAGCATCGCTTTGAGGAACGTGTTGAACGAGTCTGGCCGCAGAGGGGCGTCGTCGTCATCCCATTCGGCCGGGTCGAGCAAGGCGTCCAATTGCCGGAACAGCCGTGTCCGCGACGCGGAATCGAGGTACATCGCAGTCCGCGATGTCATAAGCTTGGCCTCCGCAAGCGCATCGTACAGGCGCTCCGTGATCGTGGCGGCTGGCGATCTTGGCCAGGAGAGTGGCGAGGGACGGTTTTGCAACGCACCCGTCGTTCGGACGACCTCGTGCATGGATGGACTGCAAGCCGGCCTGATCCCAGTCAGCGGAACCGACTCGGCAACCGGCCCGCGGCCTCGCGGTGGGACGAGGAGTGCGGTCATGTCTGGAACAAATCCCGTGCCTTTTGGGTGATACATGCCTCGAAAACCGCATTTTTTTATCGCGCATCCGTTCGAGCAGCATGGTCATATCGCTATCGTCCTGCGACGTCGGCATATCGGCCGCGACATCCTGATCGAAGATTATCGCGGCGTGGCCCAAAATCGGGGATGGCACGTTGGCCGAATTCAGCGTGACTTGAAGGCCGAACGCATCTGGTGGGAAGCGAACTTGCAAGCCATAGGCCAGGGCTGGGCCGAACGCATTCGGGAATTGTGGATAAATCGTGAGATACTCCGATTCCTCGGCGATGTTATCAATCAGAGGGATGTCCAGGCGGTTGATGAAACGAACGCCGACACGCGTGATCTTCCGCCCGCCGACCTGGTCCTTCCATATCTTCCAGTCGCTGCGGAATCGAGAGAAGAACTCGCCCCAGCCGGGATAGGGTGCAAGCTGGGCTACCACCACGGAGCTCGGCAGGAATACGATGACGGCACCGGTCTCGGGCTTGGTTCGCTTCTGCGCGGTGGTTTGTCTCGCTTCCGGCACCGGGGCCGCGTTGGTGGCGAGCGCGAGGCTAAGCGCCAGCTTGATGTTCCGAACCGTCTCCTGATTCGGATAGCTTGATGCGAACGCGGCGCTGACGGCAGGCAACTCCGCCGGTTCAAGTGAAGGGCTGAATCGGATTTCGATCGCAGCTTCAATGATGGGTGGTGCCTTATAACGTTGGTCTACCACTCTGTTGCCCTTATCTGTCCTCATGTCGGCGGGTGGATGCGCGCAGTCGGCGGGTGCGGGAACTTCCTGATCGCGTGCGCACCGGTTCGGCCATTCGATTCTTTCTTCCAGGACAGTAGCTGGATCAACCAGCTAAGCTTTGCAAGGAGTTGTCAGCTGGATGCGGCGGTGCGTCCGGGGGACGCGAGGTTTCGAACAGCGGTGGCAACCGCTTCCCCCGCGCTCTCCGCCGCCATAACCCCCCCCATCATCGCCACCCCCGCCGCCCCCGCCGCCAGGCACGCCGCCATCCATGCCGCATCCACCCCCCCCAGCGCCACCACCGGCAGCGGCGCCGAGGCCGCGATCGCCCGCAGCCCAGCCACCCCCAGCACCGGCCCATAGCCCGGCTTCGACGCGCTCGGGAACACCGGGCTGATCGT